>CATVQN010000039.1 GCA_958346135.1 uncultured Eubacteriales bacterium
GTTAATAATCACGTCAATCGTTCCGAATTTTTCCTTAGCAAACCGAATCATGGCCGCTGTCTCCTCGGTGTTGGAAACATCACTTAGAATAAACTCTGCCTTTCCGCCAAGCTTTCGAATTTCGGCACAGACATTTTCTGCCATCTCTTTCTGCAGCGGGACGTCAATTCCGTTTACAACCACATTGGCGCCCTCCGCACCAAATTTTAATGCAATTTCACGGCCGATCCCCTGGGTACTTCCGGTTACCAGCACCGTCTTATTTTCAAATTCCATGACTTGTTCCTCCTTACGCCAATGCGGATTGCAATTCTTCAAAGGATTTCATATCCTCCACATGATAAACAGCCGCTTCTTTAGTAATTTTCTTTACAAACCCGCTCAGTGCCTTGCCGGGACCGATTTCCACAAAAGTGTCCACCCCGTCTGCCAGCATCCGGCGCAGGCTCTTCTCAAATAATACGGAAGAAGATACCTGACGGATCAAAAGGTCTTTTATCTCACTTTTATCCGCTACATAATCAGCAGTAACATTGGTAATCAGCGGCACCTTTAAATCAGACACCGTCACATTCTCCAGTTCCCTTGCCAGTTTTTCTCCGGCACCCTTTAGCATACTGCAATGAAACGGTGCACTGACCGGAAGCAGCATGGCGCGTTTTGCACCGCGTTCCTTGGCAATTTCACAGGCGTACTCCACAGCCGCCTTCTCTCCGGCCACCGTAATCTGCCCCGGACAGTTAAAATTGGCAGGCTCTACAATTCCCTTTTCTGAGGCAGTTTTACAAATGTCATAAACCGTATCCGCATCCAGGGCCAAAATAGCTGCCATCGCGCCGACGCCCAACGGCACCTCCTCCTGCATATACTTTCCTCTTTTTTTAACCAGCCGTACGGCATCCTCAAACGCCATACTTCCGGCCGCCACATGGGCGCTATACTCACCCAGACTCAGTCCGGCCACTACGGCCGGACGGATTCCCAAAGTCTGTACCACCCTCCATGCCGCAACGGACATAGTTAAAATTGCAGGCTGGGTGTTCTCGGTAATCATTAAGGTTTCCGCATCACCATCAAAAACCATCGCCTTTATATCCATCTGTAATGCTTTAGAAGCAGTAGCAAAAACTTCATCCGCCACAGGAAAGTGCTCACAGAGTTCCTTTCCCATTCCAATGGTTTGCGCTCCCTGACCGGCGAACAAAAACGCTGTTTTCATTCTTATCATCACTCCTTCTCTTTTGCTGCGACTATCTAATATACCTAAAAGGTAATACCCGCAAACAGATCCTTCACAATTTCCTCACAGGACTTAATATCATGTACCAAACCGGCACTCTGCCCCGCCATCACACTGCCCATCTGAACATCTCCGTCCACTACGGCACTGCGCAGGGCACCGCCGCCAAGCTTATTAAAGGCCTCGGCATCGCCCTCTTTTTCAATCTTATCCATAGCACGGGTCAGCTTATTTTTTAGATTTCGCACCGGATGCCCGGTAAAGCGTCCCGTTACCACAGCATCACGATCCTTGGCCGCCACTACGGCTGCCTTGTAATTTTCATGTACGGTACATTCATCAGAACAAATAAAACGAGTACCTACCTGAACGCCCTCAGCCCCCAAGGCAAGGCTCGCCGCAACGCCGCGTTTGTCAGCAATGCCGCCGGCTGCAATCACCGGAATATCCACAGCATCCGCCACCATCGGCACCAGTGTCATGGTGGTGAGTTCTCCAATATGCCCGCCAGACTCACAGCCCTCTGCCACTACAGCATCTGCACCACATTTTTGCATTCGCTGTGCAAGCGCAACGCTTGGGATGACCGGAATCACTACAGTCCCGACCTCCTTGAGTGCCGGAATATACTGGCCGGGATTTCCCGCTCCGGTGGTAATCACTGCAAGCTTCTCTTCCAAGAGCATCTTCATCACATCCTCCGCATAGGGGGACAGCAACATAACATTAACACCAAAGGGTTTTCGGGTCAGCTCTCTCGCCTTATGAATTTGATCTCTTACATAATTAGCCGGTGCATTTCCGGCCGCAATCAGTCCAATTCCGCCGGCATTGGATACCGCCGCCGCCAGTTCGGCTGTAGCAACCCAAGCCATACCTCCCTGAATCAGCGGATATTCAATCTTAAGCAATTCACAAATACGATTCATTATTTTTTCGTCCTTTCCAAGCATAATGCCATTTTTCTAAAGTTCAATCAGAATCGCGCCCCAGGTCAGGCCGCCGCCCATACTGACAATGGAAACCAGGTCTCCTTTTTGGACACGTCCCTCCTCTACCGCCTCACATAAGGCAATAGGCACACAGGCTGCGGACATATTTCCGTATTTTTCAATATTGGAAAAAACCTTTTCAGGGGGCAGTCCCAGCCGTTTTCTTGCACCGTCAATAATCCTCCAGTTGGCCTGGTGCGGAACCAAAAGGCTGAGTTCCTCCAGACTTTTCTCGGCATTCTCAAGCACCCTGCGGGTTGCGGCATCCATAACTCGCACCGCAAACTTAAACACAGCACTTCCGTCCATCCAAATCGTACGGGGATTTCCAAAGGGTCTTCTCTCTAAATCGTGTGCGTCACAGCGAAGTCCCGGAATGGTCAGGCAATCACCATTTGCGCCGTCAGAACCCAAGGTGCAGCTTAAAACTCCCGTTTCTTCCCCAGTTGCCTGCAGCACTGCCGCTCCCGCTCCGTCTCCGAACAGCACGCAGGTAGACCGGTCTTTATACTCTGTAATCTTCGAGAGGGTGTCACTACCCAACACCAAGATATTTCGGTACATTCCGTTTTCAATATACTGCGCCGCTGTCGTCATCGCAAAAATAAAGCCTGAGCAGGCCGCATTCACATCAAAGGCCGCTGCTCTGTCCGCACCGATTTTCTTCTGAACCAGGCAAGAAACCGAAGGGGTATACATATCCGGTGACACAGTGGAGGCAATAATCAAATCCAACTCCTGTGCCGTCATGTTAGCGTCCTTCAGCGCCGCCTCCGCAGCCTTTGCCGCAAGATCTGAAGCAAAGATATCCTCATCACTGATACGCCGTTCCTTAATTCCCACACGCTTGGTAATCCATTCGTCACTGGTATCCACCATCTTTTCAAGGTCAGCATTTGTCAAAACCTTTTCCGGCAGATATTTTCCTAATCCTACTATCTTGGCATGTAATTTACTCATCTGCATCGCCTTTCCGGGTTTCTAGCCCATACTTCTGAATATTCTCCGCAATCGCATCCACCAGCCGCTTTTCCGTAAGCTGCTTGGCCTGGCGTATTGCATGATAAAAAGCCTTTCCGTTTGAGCTGCCGTGAGCCTTAATCACCGGCTTAGCAGCGCCTAGTATCGGCGCACCGCCGTATTCGGTATAGTCCATGGTCTTTTTAAAATTCCTCAGACCATCTTTAACCATCACAGCAGCCAATTTCGTAAAAAAGCTCTTCAGAAAAATCTGTTTTACCATATCTGAGAAGGCCAGCCCCATGCCCTCCATAAACTTTAAAACTACATTCCCCGTAAACCCGTCGCAGACTACAACATCTGCGCCGCCTACGGGAATCTCCCGTCCTTCAATAAATCCCTCGTAACAAAGAGGGAGTTCTTTTAAGAGCCGGTGCGTCTCTGCGATCAAAGGAGTCCCCTTTCCCTCCTCGGATCCGATATTGATCAGCTTCACCCGAGGCTTTTGGATTCCCATAATCTTTTCCATATAAATAGATCCCATAATGGCAAACTGCTTCAAAAACGCAGGCGTACACTCTGCATTTGCCCCGGCATCCACCATCAGAAAACACCCCTGATTGGTGGGCATAATCGGCGCAAGAGCAACCCGGCGTACAACGTGAATCCGCTTTACAAGCAATGTGGCACCGGAAATCAGAGCACCGGTGTTCCCGGCGCTGACCACCGCATCTCCCTCGCCGTCTTTCAGCATAGAGAGCGCCACTCGCATAGAGGAATCCCTTTTCTTGATGCCTTTCATAGGATCCTCTCCGCCGCCGATGACCTCAGCGGCATGGATGATTTGGATTTCATCTCCGCAGTAGCCGCACCGAGAAAGCTCTCTGCGGATTTCCTCTTCCCGTCCCACCAGCGTTAGGGTAATATTCAGGTCTTTCACCGCTGCCACACAGCCCTCAACTACCGCTCCCGGCGCATCATCGCCGCCCATTGCATCAATAATTATATTCATAAAACGTCATTCCTTTTTACTCCACTGTGTGGAAATATGATACATCAAATCCCTTTTATCCGTTACCGGAACGTAATCAGACTACGGTTCTTCCAGATATAGTCAAAGCCGGAATAAACCGTCAGCAAAACAGCAGCGATAGCCAAAACCAAAACGATACCGTCGCAAATTCCGGCCGCAGCCAGGACATAAGTTTTGACAATCTCAAAGACCATCACGGCAGTAACCAGAATGAACTGGGAAACCGTTTTGGCCTTTCCCCACATACTGGCGGCAATCACCCGGTTTTCACCCATAGCAATCATCCGGATTCCCGTGACAATCAGCTCCCTCGCCAGAATTACCATCACAACCCCCGGCGTGATATAGGGAATTCCCTTTGCCACAAAACAGATCAGTGCCGACATAATCAGCATCTTATCCGCCAGCGGATCCATCAGCTTTCCAAAGGTGGTAATCTGTCCGTTCTTTCTGGCGAGCTTTCCGTCTAAATGATCCGTCAGTGTAGCCAGAAGAAACACCGCAATTGCCATATAAAGCCCAGGCAAGCCGCAGCACAAATAAAAAATCATATATACAGGAATCAAAATCACACGCAAAAGCGTAAGTTTATTGGGTGTATTCATCGTATTCCTCCCGGAGCTCTTTTACTCCTTTACTGCTTTTCCAAACACGTCATATTCCAAAGCCTGCTCGATATTCACGTCCACAAAAGTACCGTATTTCAACCGTTTTTGTAACTTGAAAAAGACCTTTCCATCAATTTCAATCGAATCGGCATAGGTTCTTCCATAATAGCTTTTGATAATTTCATCCCGATCCTCTACCAGAACCCGAACCGTGGTTCCGATTCGGCTCTCATTCCATTTTTGAGAAATTTCAGACTGCACCAGCATCAGCGCTTCCTGCCGCCGCAGCTTTTCCTCTTCTTCAATCTGGCCGTCCAAATCATAGGCGGGCGTATCCTCCTCCCGGGAATAGGCAAAGACACCCAGACGCTCAAACCGCATCTCCTCTACAAAATTCTTAAGCTCTAAGAATTCCTCCTCCGTCTCACCGGGGAATCCCACGATCAAAGAAGTGCGAAGAACCGCATCCGGAATTTCTTTTCTTATTTTAGAAACTAAAGCGCAAATCTGTGCCTTGCTGGTTCTTCTTCCCATCCGCTTTAAAATACGGTCATTGCAGTGCTGCACCGGAATGTCAAAGTAATGACAAAGCTTTGGTTCTTCGGCAAAGACCCGAATCAGTTCATCCGTCACCAGCTCCGGATAGCAATAGTGTACCCGAACCCACTCAATACCGGGAATTTTACACAGCTCCTTTAGCAGCATTCCCAAGCGATATTCGCCATATAGATCCTTTCCATACCGGGTGGTGTCCTGCGCAATGACAATAAGCTCCTTGACACCATCCGCTGCAAGGCCTTTCGCCTCTTTTAGAATATCCTCCATCCTTCGGCTGCGATACCGTCCTCGAATAGAGGGAATAACACAATAGGTGCAGTGATTATCACAGCCCTCGGCTATTTTCAGATAAGCTGTATAGGACGGTGTCGTGCGAAGCCTCGGCACGCTCTCACACAAAAGCGGATCCTCTCTGCAAAAGAGCTGCTGTGCCGGTGTTTTTGTAAGTCCCTTTAAAATTTCTACAATTTTATCGTATTCATTGGTGCCAACTACCGCATCGACCTCCGGGAGCTCCCGGAGAACCTGTTCTTTATACCGCTGTGCCATACATCCGGTCACAATTAGAAACCGGCATTTCCCGGATTTTTTATACTGCGCCAGCTCCAAAATACATTCAATAGACTCCATTTTTGCCGATTCAATAAAGGTACAGGTATTGACAATCAGGATATCGGCATCCGCCTCATTGTCAACGATTTCATACCCGGCCTGCTTCAGCATTCCCATCATCTGTTCACTGTCAATCAGATTTTTGGAACATCCTAAAGATACAAATGAAATTTTATCCAATCTTCCAAACTCCTAATCTGCGTAATTCTTACTCATTCTCTTCATCAAAACAAAAGGTATAGTCATCCAGACACCGGTTAATCTCACGAAGAGAATATCCGCGGCGTGCCAGCCGTGCCTTGGCCTTTTCCAAATCCCTCCGGCTGTGAATCCCGGAAAACAATTGCCGCTGCTTAACATACTCCTTTATAGCCTCGCCCGTATCTGCCTCGCAGCTCTCCAGCGCTTCATCAATGATCTGTCCGGAAACGCCCTTTTGCAGCAACTCCTGCCGGATACGAAATGCGCCCTTGGCGCCGAGGCGAACCGCATCCTCAACATACAACCGGGCAAACCGGCGATCATCCAAATACCCCGCCTGGATAAAGCTTTCCACCGTCATACTGGCAATTTCCTTTTCATACCCTTTTCGGCAAAGACGGTCATATAATTCCCGGCAGGTATACATCTTTCTGCCTAAAATGGCAGCCGCCGTATTCTGTGCCCTTTGCAGTGGTTCCATCCGCAACACCACCTATACTTTTATTCCTTGGCCTTTTTGGGCTTTGCCGGCTTTGCCACAGGACTAAAGGGAGTGGGCTCTGGCTCTTCGCCCTCTTTTACGGCAGGCAACTCTGCCTTTTCTCTGACCTTAGCCTCAATTTCGGCACAGAGTTCCGGATTCTCTTTTAAGATCTTCTTGACACCCTCACGCCCCTGTCCAAGCCGCTCGCCGTTATAGGAAAACCAAGAGCCGCTCTTTTGTACAATATCCATATCCACGGCAACATCTAAGATATTACCTTCCTTCGAAATTCCCTCACCATAAATAATGTCAAACTCCGCCTCTTTAAAAGGAGGCGCCACCTTATTCTTTACCACTTTCACTTTGGTGCGGTTTCCGACCATACCGCCGTCGGACTTAATTGTTTCCACACGACGTACATCCAGCCGAACCGAGGAATAGAACTTCAAGGCACGGCCGCCGGTGGTGGTTTCGGGATTTCCGAACATCACACCTACTTTTTCACGAAGCTGATTGATAAAGATGGCCGTGGTGTTGGATTTGCTGACTACACTGGTCAGTTTTCGAAGCGCCTGCGACATCAGCCGCGCCTGCAAACCTACATGAGAATCGCCCATCAGTCCCTCTATTTCCTGTCTGGGAACCAATGCTGCAACCGAGTCCACAACAATAACATCAATGGCACCGGAACGCACCAGCTGTTCCGTAATTTCGAGCGCTTGCTCACCGGTATCCGGCTGGGACACAATCAAATCGTCAATCCGAACTCCCAGTGCTTCCGCATACACGGGATCCAACGCATGCTCCGCATCAATAAAAGCAGCCTCGCCGCCCATTTTCTGCGCTTCTGCAACAATGTGCAGCGCCACAGTGGTTTTACCGGAGGATTCCGGACCGTAAATCTCAATGATTCTCCCCCGCGGAACACCGCCAATGCCCAGCGCAATATCCAGCGCCAGGGATCCGGTAGGAATCGACTCTACATTCATCACCGGCTTTTCGCCGAGACGCATTACCGCACCGGAGCCGTACTGCTTTTCGATATTCCCGAAGACACTCTCCAGCGCTTTTTTCTTTTGTTCGTCCATATTCACACTCTCCTTATCTCAGGCAACGGGAGCAAATCCCCCCAAAAAAATCAATCTGTTTTCTCTCATTATAGATTACCGACCCAGGCATGTCAAGCAATTTTTTTATTTTTTGCTTTCCATTTTATCCTTACTTTTCCCTTTTATCCGCA
>CATVQN010000040.1 GCA_958346135.1 uncultured Eubacteriales bacterium
CAATCGTTGCCTGCAAGAAGCTCCTCTTTCTCAAATTCCAGCTGATAATCAGTAAACTTCGCGCCCTCCTCCATGGGGACATTAAAGGCCGGATGACCGCCCAGGCCAAAGAGCATTTCCTCCGTATCTCTGTTTTCTACCAAAAAATGCGTGGTCAACGTATTTCCCGCCAGGGAAAAGGTCACCGAGAAACGAAACTTCCAAGGGTAATACTCCATAGTTTTGGGACTGTCAGTAAGCGTAAAGGTCACGCTGGAATCCGTCTTTTCACTGATCTCCATCTCTGTGCTGCGCACAAACCCATGTATCGGCATGGGGTAGTCCTTTCCCTGAATGGTAAGTACCCCATCGCGCAGTCTGCCTACAACCGGAAATAAAATCGGGGCGCAGTTTTCCCAAAATTCCGGGTTGCGCTGCCAGATATATTCTTTTCCGTTCTTGGTAAAAGACAGCAACTGGGCACCCAGACTGTCAATCTTGGCCGAAACACTGCCGCAAGAAATTTCCTGAATCATATCAATTTCCTCCTTCAACAATACCGGTCTTAGAACAGACCGGGAATATTCAAGCCGCCGGTAAGCTGACCCATCTGCGCGGAATTGTCTGCTTCCAGCTTACGCAAGCCCTCATTGACCGCCGCAACAATTAAATCTTGCAGCATCTCAATATCATCCGGATCTACAACCTCAGGCTTTAACTCGATCTCCTGTACCTCACGCTTGCCGGAAATTACCACCCGAACCGCACCGCCGCCGGCAGTCGCTTCAAAGCTTTTGTTCTCCATTTCCTCCTGCATCTTTATCATTTGTTCCTGCATTTTTTGCGCCTGCTTCATCATCTGATTCATATTGGCGCCGCCCATGCCACGGGGAAATCCGCCTTTTGCCATATAATATCTCTCCTTCCGACTGATCTAGTCCTGATTTTTAACAATCGTCAATTTATCACCAAACATTTCCTTCTTTTCCGCTAAATCCAGAATACTGGTAGCATTCTCTTCGTTTGCTTCCGTTTTCCTCTGTCCCTCTAAAAAGGCCTTCACCTGCACCTGCCGGCCGCAAACCCTGCTAAACAGCTTTGCCAGATAGCTAATGCCTTCCGGCTTTGCAATGCGGTCATAAGCCGCCTGGTTACTCAGCTCCAGCTCAATCGTTTCACCGCTTGCAAAAGCTTTGGCATGATATAAAAAAGCAAATAACGCCTTACTCTCTTTTTTAATTTCCTGAAGCGCGTCTGCCCAATATTCCCAGAGATGACACTCATCGGCCGCAGCCGCTAAATCCGTCTCCGGTTTGGACTCAATCGTGTCAGAAACCGGAGCGACCGGCTCCGCTTTTTTCTGCCCTACAGGAACATCCCATGGCGGAGATTCCTCTGACTCTGCCGTTTTTGGCACTGCAGCTGTCGTTTCTGACGGAGCCGCCGATACAATCGTTCCCTGTGCCAAACGCCGCTCCAGCTTTTCAATGCGGGCAAGCAGCGCCGCATTCTCTGTACTGTACTCCGGATTACACAGCTTTACCAACGCCATCTCTGCTGCCAGCTGCGGCGTCGACATCCACTTCGCCTGAGAAATGGCCTCTCCCAGAACCTGAATCATATATAAAATTTGTTCTACAGAAAACAATTCCGACTGTTCTCGATATTTTCTTGTAGTGTCAGCATTTCGCTCCAGAAGTTGCTCCGGTTCCTCGGCTGCCTTACAGATTAACAGACTTCGCAAATGCAGGGTCAGCTCTTCCAAAAAGTTCTGCACCTCTTTGCCCTGCCGGAAAAATTCATCTGCGCAAAGCAGCGCCGTTTGGGTATCGCCTTTGGCTATAGCGGCACCTACCTCAAACAATACTTTGGGATCAGCCACGCCGACAATCTCCGTTACCTGGGCACTGGTCAGCTTCTCCATGCCAAAGGCAGCACACTGATCTAAGATACTGAGTGCATCACGCATGGAACCGTCTCCCAGCTCCGCAACCAATTCCAGGGCATCCGGCGTTGCGGGAATTCCCTCTGCCTCCGCAATCTTGGTCAGCCGTCCGGCAATCTCGTCTACACCAATCCGCCGAAAATCAAATCGCTGGCATCGGGATAAAACCGTTGCGGGAATCTTGTGCGGTTCTGTCGTTGCCAAAATAAACAAGGCATGAGCAGGCGGCTCCTCCAGAGTTTTCAGCAAAGCATTAAACGCCTCAGCAGTGAGCATATGCACCTCATCAATAATATAAACCTTATACGTACAGCCTGCCGGGGTATAAATTACCTCGTCACGAATTTCCCGAATATTTTCTACGCCACGGTTACTGGCAGCATCCATTTCATAGACATCCAAAATACTGCCGTCTAAAATTCCGCGGCAGGTAGGACACTGATTACAGGGCTCCCCATCCTGGGGATTTTCACAGTTTACCGCCCGGGAGAATATTTTTGCCGTAGAGGTCTTTCCGGTACCGCGCGTGCCGCAAAACAGATAGGCATGGTTAATGCGGCCGGCTGCAATTCCGTTTTTCAAAGTGTCAGAGACGTGTTTCTGTCCTACCACATCCGCAAAGGTCATAGGCCGCCATTTTCGGTACAGCGCCTGATAAGACTCTGACATTTTCTCACCTCCTGCATCATACTCCGATTCTCAGTCTTTATTTTCTCCGTTTTCAAAATTAGATTCTGAATTTATATCCCAGAAATTACCGCATAATTTCTTATATAATAAAAAATCATGTGCTTGCCTTTGAAATAACAGAACCTGCGTTACCCGAACAGTAAGCTCAAGTCTGGCGCCCTCACGGCACATCGAAATAACTGCTTATCGCTGCTGCGTTCCCGCCCTGACGAGGTTCACAGGTTTCAATTGCGTAAGACCAGACCGTCAACACCACTTGAACGGGGCAGACCAGACACGGCTATCCCTCATGGCAAGTTTTCATCCCCTCTATAGCGGATTGAGGGTTACAAGGCACCGCTAACGCCCCGATTTAACATGACCCATTTATTATAGCACAAGAACATAGAAATGGCAAGGGCATTTTCCCGATTTCAAAAAAATTTTCCCGATTTCAAAAAAATTTCCGTCAACTGATGAATCCCTTTCCAGGCCTATCTTTTCTATCCGTTTGCTGTTGTACACACATCCTCTGGAGCACATAAAATAGCACAATGCCCCCAACATTTCACTTGCAATGAACCGAGTTTCTGTTTTTGCATCATTTCATGTTAACGCAAAAAGAGAACTGCCAAAAGGCAGCTCTCTTTTAAATAGTGGCAATTAGTCTTGGTTTGCCATTTTCTTATAAACTGCATATCTTGCAGCCAAATCCTTTTCAGCCTTGTCAAAGAGCTGATCCGCAACAGCAGGATAGCCTTTCTTGAGCATCAGGTAACGGTTCTCGCCCATCATGAAGTCCTTCACGCTGCCGGTAGGCTCTTTGGAATCCAGAATAAACGGATTCTTGCCCTCTTCTGCCAGCTGCGGGTCGAATCTCCACAGATGCCAGTAACCGGTCTCAACCGCCTTCTTCTCTTCAGCGATGGAGTTGCCCATACCGCCCTTGGCTTTAATACCGTGGTTAATACAGGGAGCATATGCAATAATCAGGGACGGACCCGGATATGCCTCTGCCTCTTTGATTGCCTTTAAGGCCTGCGCCATGTTTGCACCCAATGCAATCTGCGCTACATATACATAGCCGTAGGTGGTTGCAATCATGCCGAGATCCTTTTTCTTCACCTTCTTACCGGAAGCGGCGAATTTCGCAACAGCTGCAGTCGGCGTTGCCTTAGAGGACTGACCGCCGGTATTGGAATATACCTCGGTATCTACCACAAAAATGTTAATATCTTCGCCGGAGGCAATAACATGATCCAGACCACCGTAACCGATATCGTATGCCCAGCCGTCACCGCCGAATACCCACTGAGAACGCTTTACTAAGAAGTCAGTTCTGTCAGCAATTTCTTTGATAGCAGGATTGCTCATATCCGCACTCTGAATCAGAGCAGTAATCTTGTCTGCCGCAGCCTTTGAGCCGGCAGCGCAGTTCTTCGCATCAATCCATTCTTTGAATGCATCGGCCAGTTCCGGAGAAACAACATCCATAACCTCATTCATTCTGGATTCTAAGGTATTTCTAACCTTCTTATTGGCCATCACCATACCCAGACCAAACTCGGCATTGTCCTCAAACAAGGAGTTTGCCCAAGCCGGGCCCTTGCCGTCTGCATCCTTACAATACGGCATAGAAGGAGCAGAGCCACCCCAAATTGAGGTACAACCGGTTGCATTTGCCACCATCATTCTATCGCCAAACAGCTGCGTAATCAGCTTGATATACGGGGTCTCGCCGCAGCCTGCGCAAGCGCCGGAGAACTCCAGATACGGTGCAGCAAACTGCGAATTCTTCACGTTTGCGGTCTTGTCTACCAGATTTGCTTTATTGGAAACCTCATCCATTGCATAGTTCCAATTGGGAACCTGAGCATCGGAAACGTCATCAATTGGCTTCATAACCAGTGCCTTACCCTTCGGTGCAGGACAAACGTTTGCACAAACGCCGCAGCCCAGACAGTCAAGGGGAGATACCTGCACTCTGAATTCCAGACCGGCAAAGTCTTTGCCGACTGCCTTTAAGGTCTCAAAGTTAGAAGGTGCAGCACTCTTCTCGTCTTCATTGACCAAAACCGGACGGATTGCGGCATGCGGACATACCAGAGAACACTGGTTACACTGGATACAGAACTCCGGCTGCCATTCGGGAACCAAAACAGCTACGCCGCGCTTTTCATACCGGGAAGTACCGGTTTCAAAGGTACCGTCCTCACGACCGTTAAATACGCTAACCGGCAGCTTGTTACCGCGCTGTGCATTCACCGGATCTACCAAATCGGTAATAAATACAGGACGGCCTTCTTCCTTCGTCTCATCGTCCTTCGCATCCTTCCAGGAAGCGGGAACATCAATCTTCACCAGGGCATCAATCGCACCGTCAACTGCGGCGCAGTTCATGTTTACGATTTCATCGCCCTTCTTGCCATAGGTCTTTTTAATAGCTTCTTTAATCAAGGTAACCGCCTTATCAAAGGGGATAACCTCAGAAAGCTTAAAGAACGCACTCTGGGTAACCATGTTGATACGGTTGGGACCCAAACCAACTTTTACTGCTACATCAACTGCATTGATGGTATAGAAGTTAATGTCGTTTTCAGCGATATAACGCTTTACATGACCCGGGAGCTTTTCATTTAGCTCTTCCGGAGACCATACACAGTTAAGCAGGAAGGTTCCGCCCTTTCTCAAACCTTCGAGAACATCATACTGGTAAACATAAGCGGGCTTATGACACGCAATATAGTCAGCTTCATCCAACAGATAAGTAGACTTGATGGGAGTCTTACCAAATCTCAAGTGGGACATGGTAACACCGCCGGACTTTTTGGAGTCATAATCAAAGTATGCCTGTGCGTACAGATCGGTGTTATCACCTATGATCTTAATCGCATCCTTGTTAGCACCAACGGTACCGTCAGAGCCAAAGCCCCAGAACTTACAGCGGGTTGCGCCGGCAGGAGCAGCATTGACTCTCTCGCCTAGAGCCAGTGACAGATTGGTTACATCATCGTTAATACCGATGGTGAACTCCTCTTTCGGCTCGGCGGCATCCATATTCTTGAATACGGCAACCAACTGAGTCGGGGTGGTATCCTTAGAACCAAGACCAAAACGTCCGCCGATAATCATAGGAGCATTTGCACAGTCCTTATACAGGTTGCAGATATCCAGATACAGAGGCTCGCCCAGAGAACCGGGTTCCTTGGTTCTGTCCAGAACTGCAATCTTCTCTACCGACTTAGGCATTACGTCAAAGAAGTACTTCGCAGAGAACGGTCTGTACAGGTGAACCTCTAAAACGCCCACCTTTTCGCCTCTTGCGTTTAAGTAATCCACCGTCTCTTCCAGCGCCTGGCATACACTGCCCATTGCTACGATAACCTTCTTGGCATCCGGTGCACCGTAGTAATTAAAGGGCTTGTATTCACGGCCGGTAATCTTGGTAATCTCCCTCATGTAATCTGCGACAATATCCGGGATCTTTTCGTAGAACTTATTGGAAGCCTCTCTGCCTTGGAAGTAGATATCGCCGTTTTGTGCCGTACCTCTCAATACCGGGTGCTCCGGATTTAAAGCACGGTCTCTGAATTCCTTCAAAGCGTCCTGATCCACCAGACTCTTCAAATCTTCGTAGTCCATAACTTCAATCTTCTGAATTTCGTGAGAAGTACGGAAACCGTCAAAGAAGTGAATAAAAGGAACCCGGCCCTTAATAGCCGCCAGATGTGCAACGCCTGCCAGATCCATAACCTCCTGTACGCTGCCGGATGCCAGCATTGCAAAACCGGTCTGACGACAAGCCATTACGTCCTGATGGTCGCCGAAGATGTTCAGCGCATGTGCAGCAATTGCTCTTGCACTAACGTGGAAAACGGTCGGCAGCAATTCGCCGGCAATTTTATACATATTCGGGATCATAAGCAAAAGCCCCTGAGATGCCGTAAAGGTCGTAGTCAAAGCGCCGGCCTGAAGAGAGCCGTGTACCGCACCGGCTGCACCGGCCTCGGACTGCATTTCTACAACTTCTACTGTTTCGCCAAAAATATTTTTCTGGCCTTTTGCACTCCATTCATCAACATATTCAGCCATTGTTGATGACGGGGTAATCGGATAGATTGCTGCGACTTCGGTAAACGCATAAGCGCAATGTGCCGCAGCGCAGTTACCATCCATGGTCTTAAATTTCTTTGCCATGATGATTTGCCTCCTTGGTATGTTTTAAAGTTCATTCTTTTTCGTCATTTAGGGTTTATTATAAACCACTAATCAGTATAGCATAACTCGTATAGAATTTCAAATGTTTTTTTTGAAAAAAAGAGAAAAAATATCGAGAAATTTTTCTCTTTTTCAGGCATTTCGGCGAAACGAAGCCGCATCGGCTTTCTTCCTGCACAGTTTCTTTTTATGCATATACAAGAAATAATATGCCGTCATGGCTGAAACGCTCTGTCCCGGTATGGATGCTGCAAGGCTGAGATTCCAAAATCTTTTTAAATTTTCGTTTACTATTTTAAAAAAGTGTGGTACAATAAAAATAACAGCCGAATACTCGGCCGGCTTTTCTTCCTGTGAGGTGTTTTTCATGTGGCTGAAGGAACTAAAAAAATACATTGGCCTGCTGCTGGTGGGAATCGCATTGATTGCGGTCTATAAGACTTTTGACAATTTTGGGATTTTACTTGATTGGGGACGAAACATCTTATCTCTTTTGACTCCGTTCTTCATCGGGTTTGGAATAGCCTATGTGCTCTTTATCCCCTGCCGGAAAATCGAAGTGCTATGCCAAAAAACTAAGATTGCTTTTTTAAATAAGCATCGCCGAAGCCTTGCCATTGCCAGCATCTACCTGATCTTTCTGGCCGTTGTCACTTTGATGATGTTTGCAATTATTCCGGCACTGATTGAAAGTATCAGCGAATTGATCGATCAGCTTCCGTCGTTGATACAGGGATTTTTCAACTGGATTAACTCCTTCGGAATTTATGAATTCGGCAGCGGCAGTCTGGAAACCTTCTTAAACAAGAATCTACTGTCGGTAGACAAGCTTTTAAACGGTTTTACCTTTGACAACGTGAACCGCTATGCCAAAGGCGTCATGAATTTCGGCACAGCATTGTTCAACGCCTTTATGGGTGTCATTATCTCCATTTATATTTTGGTAGATCGGCACAATATGAAAAAAATCTGTAACCGCATCATCCAAAGCTATATTTCGGAGGAACACCGCAGCTTTCTGGGACAGTATGTTCGGAAAATCAATGAGTTTATCCATCTGTATATCTCCTGCCAGCTGCTGGATGCG
>CATVQN010000041.1 GCA_958346135.1 uncultured Eubacteriales bacterium
TGCTAAAGGCGAAAGGAAGTACGGTCTTTAACGAGACTATTTTTGAAAACCGCTTTAAACATGTGGGCGAATTTTTGCGAATGGGAGCCGATGTCCGAATTGAGGGAATGAATGCCATTGTTCACGGTGTTCGCCGGCTTCACGGAGCGGAGGTTCAGGCCGCAGATCTCAGAGGCGGCGCCGGCTTGGTGATTGCCGGGCTCAGCGCAGAGGGCAAAACGCTTTTGACCGGCGCTGAGCATATCTGCCGGGGCTACGTGAAAATCGACGAGGCCTTCCGGCAGCTGGGTGCCCGGGTGGAATGGACGGAGGACTAGGATTGCCGAGTATTTTAACGCAGAGGGAGTGAAAATTTACCTCTGGAAATCGGTATTTGGATTGAAATAATCGGCCTGGCCGGGCGCCTGACGCCCGCCGGTGGGGACAAGCCCTTTTAAAGGAGTGAAAGCAATGAGAAGAAAAACGGGACACTCTTCCGGTTCCCGGCTGAAAAAGATGATTCTGGCTTTGATTATCGTGGGGATCGGCACGGGAATCGGAATGCTATTTACCCCCTTTTTTCATATAAGCGAAGTTTATTGCGAAGGCAATAATCGGATTGCCCGGGAGGAAATTCTTGAGGCGGCGCAGGTGCAGGCCGGAAAGAATATCTTTTTGCAGCGGATTTCGGAAATCAGGAAACGTGTCGCTGCGGTTCCCATGGTGGAAAAGGTTCATGTTAATCGAGTTTTTCCAAATAAAATTCGGATTTTGGTTACCGAATGTGTTCCGGCGGCCTGTATCTATACCGATCATCGGTTTGCGGTGCTGGATCTCTCCGGCAAGGTGCTCGAGATGGTCGATGACGGCCGGGTAGAAAAGCTGGTTGCCATGTATACGCCGGCAAAGGTGGAAACGGAAAAGGCGGATCAGAAAGAGAAAACGGACGAAAAATCGGATGAATCCGGCGAAACCCCAAATCCTTCTGCGACGCCCGGACCTTCTGCGACACCGGAGCCGACTGCGGATTCTGCATCGGATAAAGAGGAAGGCGAGAATTTAGAAAAACAGCAGGATTCGGAGAAAGAACAAAAGGAATCGGAGCCGGCGCAGGAAGAGACGGTGGAGATGCCTTATCGGGTACCGGTGGTGGTCGGCTTGGGACTGGAAAAGCCGGAGCCGGGAAAAACGGCAGACAGCAGAGAGCGGGACAAGCTGAGTCAGGCGTTGGACGCTTTTCGTTGTCTGGAAAAGACGGGATTGTTAGAGCGTGCGACTTATTTGGATTTGACCAATATCAATGACGTTGTTCTTGTAATTGAAAATCGGCTTCAGGTGCAGCTGGGAACGCTGCATAACATGGAATACCGCAGCACCTTTCTTGCCAAGGTGATTAACGAGCGAATCGGTGCCGCTGAGGAGGCGGTGATGGATTATCGAGGTGCGGATATCTACGTCCGTCCTCCGGAGGATGGAAAAGCCAGAATGATACCAAAACCCAGTTCTGCGCCGAAATCCGGTACAGAACCTGCGGCATCTTCTGCTCCGTCGGCAAAACCGACCGAAACGGCAGACAGGGAAACAGACCGGGAAGAAAACGAGGACGAAAGTGAAAATGTAACATAAATGTAATATTATTTTAAAAAAAATGAAAAATAACTTTACAAAATTAAAATATGTGGTATAATAGAGTATAATGTAATGGAAGACAAGAATGATAAGGCATAGAAGAGAGACGAATGCATAAGGAGGAAGAAGCGTGTTTCAGTTTGATACAGAGAATGTAAATCCCGCGCAGATTAAGGTTGTCGGCGTTGGCGGCGGCGGTAACAATGCGGTAAATAGAATGATTGAGGCTCAGGTAAAGTGCGTAGAATTTATTGCTGTCAATACGGACAAGCAGGATTTGACCCTTTCCGCTGCATCCCAGAAGATCCAGATCGGTGAAAAGATTACCAAAGGTCTTGGCGCAGGTGCTGTGCCGGAAATCGGTAAAAAGGCGGCCGAGGAAAGCCGCGACGAGATTGCGCAGGCTATCAAAGGTGCGGATATGGTGTTTGTGACAGCCGGTATGGGCGGCGGAACCGGAACCGGTGCAGCCCCGATTGTTGCTGAGGTTGCGAAAGAGATGGGTGTGCTGACCGTTGGTATTGTAACCAAGCCGTTCTGGTTTGAGGGTAAGACCCGCCAGCAAAACAGTGATGAGGGCATTAAGAACCTGATGGAGGCAGTGGATACTCTGGTGGTGATTCCCAATGACAAGCTGTTGGAGATTGCGGAGAACCGTACCCCGCTTATGGAGTCCTTTAGAATGGCGGATGACATACTCAGACAGGGTGTACAGGGTATTTCCGACCTGATTTCCCGCCCCGGTCTTATCAGTCTGGACTTTGCGGATATTAAAACGATTATGAAGGACACCGGCTTTGCCCATATGGGAATCGGCAGTGCCAGCGGTGAAACCCGTGCCGAGGAGGCCGCCAAAAAGGCGATACATAGTCCTCTTCTGGAGACCACTATTGAGGGTGCAAAGGGTGTTATCCTGAATGTGACCGGCGGCAGTGATTTGGGTATCTTAGAGGTTAAGACTGCTGCAGAGCTGGTGGAAGAAGCGGCAGATGAGGATGCCAATATTATCATTGGTGCGATTATCGATGAGGATATGGGTGACGAAATCCAGATTACGGTGATTGCGACCGGATTTAAGGGTAATGCGCCTCAGGATGCTGAGAAACAGGACAATTCCTTTGACAGTTTTTTGAGCCGGTTCGGAAACGGCGGAAATATTAACCGCGGTGGTGCCACCGCATCGCCCAGTGCAGCGTCTTCTGCGAGTCGGTCCTCGGACAGAAGCCCATCGTCTACCAATCTTTTCAGTAAGTTTGGCGAGGATGACGGTATTGATGTTCCGGTATTCCTCCGGAACCGAAATAATAACAATAAATAACAGAATTTTAAAAGAGACACAGCTCTGACTGTGTCTCTTATTCTATATAAAAACCATATCAACCTTTCTTTTTTTCTCTCGAATCCGTGAGACGTTCCCGCATTCGCAGCAGGAGTTTTTTCTCAATCCTTGAGACTTGCACCTGAGAGATTCCCAGCTTTTCCGCAATTTGGGACTGCGTTTTCTGTTTAAAATACCGCATCCAGATGATTTTCTGATCTCGCAAATCGAATTCGGACAAAAGCTGGCGCAGAACCAGCTTATCTACAATTTCTGCTTCATAATCTGTATCACTCTCCAAACGCTCTATCAAAGGGCGGTTTTCTCGGCTGCCGTCATCGGCGGCGGCATAAAGGGACTCCGGACGGATCCCCGCTTCCATGGCAACGGAGAGCTCTGCCGGAGAAATCTCCATTTTTTCCGCAATTTCGCACAGCGTTGGTTCTGTCCCGTTTAGGGTTGTAAGCTGTTCCTTGACAGCCATAGCCTTTGAGGCGGTTTCTTTTAAGGTGCGGCTTACCTTGATCATGCCGTCATCCCGGATAAATCGTTTGATCTCTCCCATAATCATAGGCACTGCATAAGTGGAAAACTTTACGCCATAGCTGCAATCAAACTTTTGTACGGCTTTAATCAGTCCAATGCAGCCTACCTGAAACAAATCCTCAGGCTCCTGGCCACGCCCTAAAAAACGGCGGACCACGCTATGTACCAGTCCGGTGTTTTGCTGAACTAAAAGATCCTGTGCACTGCGGTCGCCTTGTGCGGCACGCTTTAACAGTACTTCGTTGGTCTGTGTATGTTCATACATAGAGATCCATTCCAATCCGCTTTGTCATGGTGACGGTGGTTCCCACTTCCGGCTCGGAATCTACGTCCAGCGTATCCATAAAGCTTTCCATCACAGTAAATCCCATGCCGCTGCGTTCCTCGCCGGGACTGCCGGAATATAGCGGCTGCATGGCAAGTTCTATATCGTCAATGCCCCGCCCCTTGTCTATTACCGTCACCTCTAATTCGTCATGCCGAATCTTGCAGACAATATCCACCTCTCCCCGGCGGTCGGCGTAGCCGTGAATGATGGCGTTGGTTACCGCCTCGGAAACAGCAGTCTTAATATCCGCTAATTCCTCGCAGGTGGGATCCAGCTGTGCGGCAAATGCGCCAACCGCCGCCCGCGCAAAGGCCTCGTTTTGGCTCTTGCTGGGAAAGCTCAGCTTCATATAATTCTCCATTTTTCTACCTCCTTTTTCAACCGCACTCGATAATTTTTTTCAGTCCGGATAACTCCAAAACCTTGTCCACCTGCGGCTGTGCCCGAATGATCATTGTTTTTCCATTTCGTGCCTTAATCTGTTTATAGCGGCCGATAATCATGCCCAGTCCGGAACTGTCCATAAAGGTTACGCCGGCAAAATCTAGAATCAGATTATGCACATTTTTAATCTGAATTTCCCGGTCTATGTCGCTGCGTATTTCTTCGGCACAGCTTTGGTCAATCTCACCGGCCAGCTTTACTACCAGCGTTGTGCCAATGTATTCCATACGAATATCCATGTCGTTCCTCCTTTGTTTTTCATTCCGTTTTCTATCATAACATATATTTTTTATTTCCCATTTATTTCCATACAAGAAAAATCGACAGGAAGAGAAAAATATTTGAAAATTCTGAGAAAATGTTGTAGAATAAAAGCAAAAGGAGGGAGTAGCGTGCATCAAAAGCGGCTTTGTCACGGAGAAAAATCAATTTGGAACACGGCGGTACATTTGCTGTTTCCTTGCCGCTGCGTATTTTGCAGAAAGTTTATGCCCCTGTCTACAGATATCCCGGTCTGTTCGTTGTGTATGAAAGCCTTGCCGTTTTGCCTTGCATATACCCGCTGTGTACGCTGCGGTAAGCCGATTGCCGAAGGGCTGCGGTATTGTGCGGACTGTGACAGGCGTGGTAATTTACCCTATATCAGAATCTGCTCGCCTTATCTTTATGAAGGCCGGGTACAAAAAGCACTGCTTATGTTCAAACGGGAGCGCTATCAAAGCTTTGCAAAGGTTTTTGCGGTACACATGCTGGCAGTGCTGCGCCATGATTGCGGTCAGGTGGCGTTTGACGGCGTAGTTTCCGTTCCGCCCCGGCTGCGGAGAATGCGCAAAGAGGGATATGATCAGGCGGCAGTTCTGGCAAAGGCGGTGGCAAAGGGCTTGTGTGTTCCGTTTCTTTCCGCCGTGATGCGGCAAAAGGAGATGCGGCAAAAGCAAAGTGCTTTGTCGGAAAGTGAGAGATTCCGCAACGCAAGGGGAAATTACTTGGCGGTAAAGCCCAAAGCTATTGCGGGAAAATGTATTTTACTGGTGGATGATATTTGTACCACCGGCGCCACCTTGCAGGAGTGCGCCGGGGTATTAAAAGCGGCGGGAGCCGCCGCAGTTTACTGCGCCACGGCGGCTACGGTGGGGAAGCAGAAGATATGAAGTGAAGCAGGAAGACAAAGCGTGCAACCAAACCAAAGGCGTGGTTGATTTTTCCGGTGGGATATGGTAGAATAAAGCTAAAAGGATAAGTGCTCTTGGAGGATCAAAAGCGTTTATAGAAGAAAATATGAAAACTGAGGTCGAAAAGAATACGATGTTGCGGTATGCGGCGGCGGAATCGCCGGCATATCTGCGGCGCTTGCCTCTGCGAGGCAGGGAAAGAAAACTGTGCTTTTCGGATGATTTTTTAAAACTCAATGTCAAAGAATTACAAAATGCGCTAAAAAAGAACGGTGTGGTTCTTCATGAAAAAGATATTCTTTAAAAACCGGTTTCTATTACGATTGGCAGCTCTTCCATTGACCGGTCACAAAATGATTTTATAAAATAGGAAAACGGAGGCATTAAAATGGAATTATACAGTATGATTCTTGCGGCGGGTGAAGGAAAGCGGATGAAATCCAACCATGCAAAGCCGCTGCAAATGGCAGCAGGAAAACCCCTGATTGACTGGGTGCTCGGTGCGGCAGATGAGGCCGGGATTGACCAAAGCATTGTCGTAGTCGGTCACAAGGCGGAGGAAATCGAGGCATATTTGGGTGAAAAAGTAATCTACACCTATCAGAGAGAGCAGTTAGGGACCGGGCATGCGGTTATGCAAGGGATAGAACCCATTCGGGATCAAAGCGGTACGGTGATGGTGCTCTGCGGGGATACGCCCCTGATTCAGGCGGAAACGCTTCAAAAAGCACTGGCCGTACATAGCGGTGAAAACCGTGCGGCCACGGTGATAACCGCAGTGGCGGAAAATCCCTTTGGCTATGGACGGATTGTTCGTGAAAACGGGAAAATGACCCGGATTGTGGAGCAAAAGGACGCCTCCGAGGCAGAAAAGGCAATTCGGGAGATTAACGCCGGAATGTATCTGTTTGATATTCAAAAACTGGCTGCCGCTTTGGGAAAGCTGCATAACGACAATGCCCAAGGGGAATATTATCTCACGGATGTCATTGGCATTTTAATTGACAGCGGTGAGACAGTGGATACTTATATTGCGGAGATGGAAGAAACCATGGGGGTCAATGACCGGATTCAGCTGGCAGAAGCAGATCGGTTATTAAACGCCCGTATGGTGAAGAAACTGATGCTTGAGGGAGCCTGTATTTTGGATCCGGCTTCGGTTCGGGTGGAGGCCGGTGTGAAGGTGGGACGGGACACCGTGATTTATCCCAATACTATCTTGGAGGGAACCACCGAAATCGGTGAGGAGTGTGTCATCGGTCCCAACACCAGACTGCAAAATTGCGTGATTGGGGATCAGACCCAGGTGCAGTATTCGGTTGCCTTGGACAGCAGGGTAGGCAGTAAGACGTCGGTAGGACCCTTTGCCTATATCCGGCCGGGCTCGGTAATCGGAAACGGCAATAAGGTGGGTGACTTTGTTGAGGTGAAGAACGCCAGTATCGGTGACGGAACCAAGATTGCCCATCTGACCTATGTGGGGGATGCGGACGTCGGCAAGCGTGTAAATTTTGGCTGCGGTACCGTTGTAGTGAATTATGACGGCATTTCCAAGCACCGTACCGTGATAGAGGACGATTGCTTTATCGGCTGTAACAGCAACCTGGTATCGCCGGTGACCGTGCGGTCGGGAGCCTATACGGCGGCGGGTTCTACCATTACCGATGAGGTTCCGGAGGATGCACTGGCGATTGCCAGGGCCCGGCAGGTGAATAAGGAAGGCTGGGTTACTAAGAACAGAAGAAAGGATTCATAATTTCATGTATTTAATAGTGGGGCTCGGAAATCCCGGACGGGATTATGTGGGGACACGGCATAACATCGGGTTTGAGGCGGTGGATGCCCTGTGCTCTAAATTTGATATTTCCATGAACAAGGAAAAATTCCGCGCCATTGTGGGAGAAGGCAGAATCGGCGGCGAAAAGGTTGTTGTGGCAAAGCCGCAGACCTTTATGAACCTCAGCGGCGAGAGCGTAAGAGAAATGCGGGACTGGTATAAGCTGGAGCCGGAGGAGATTCTGGTTATTTATGACGATATTTCCCTGCCCACCGGCAAGCTCCGTATCCGGGAGAAGGGCAGTGCCGGCGGTCACAATGGCGTCAAAAATATTATCTACCAGCTGCAAACGGATATATTTCCGCGTATTAAGATTGGTGTGGGACAGCCGCAGCATCCGGATTTTGATTGTAAGGACTATGTGCTGGGCCGTTTCTCTAAGGAGGAGACGGAAATCCTGATCCAGACGGTCATTCGAACAACAGAAGCGGTGGAAACGCTGATTGCCCAGGACGCTAAGACGGCTATGAACCGATTTAACGGCTGAGGCGGATGGAAGGCGAAAGAGGATGGATGCTTTTTTAGAGATTCTTCAGGGACTTGCTGAATTTGAAGACCTGATGAAGGATGTTAAGAATAAGAAAACGCCGGTCAATGTATTGGGTGTGTCGGACTCTGTCAGGGCACACCTGATTTG
>CATVQN010000042.1 GCA_958346135.1 uncultured Eubacteriales bacterium
TTTTAAAACTATCCCAAAATACCGATTTTCAGTAAAAACAGAAAAATAGTGGGCGCTACCAGAATAATACTGTCGCATCGGTCTAAAATGCCGCCGTGACCGGGCAGTAAAGTGCCAAAATCTTTGATGTTATACTGGCGTTTGATAATGGATGCCACCAAGTCCCCGATTTCGGAGACAACCGCCGCAATCAGCCCCAGTATAAACAAAAGCCAGAGATTCAGCTGACTTCCGCCGAGAGCGGATGGAAAGCAGAGATTTACAATGACTCCGAAAAGAATAAAGCTCAGTCCGCAGCCAACCACGCCGCCAATGGCACCCGCAACGGTTTTCTTGGGGCTGATATTGGGGCAGAGCTTTCTGCCGCCGATGGCTTTGCCTGTAAAATAGGCACAGCTGTCAGTCATAAAAGCACCTAAAAACACCAGCCAGATATAGATGTTTCCAAGTTCCAGTCTTCGGATATAGATAATGTGGGACAGAAAATAAGGAATATAGATCAGCGCCATGACCAGCAGAGCCAGATGCTGAAAGGTCAGCTTTCTGTGGGCGCCCAGCATCATCACAAACAGCAGTACGATATAGATATAAACCAGTGCCAGCGCGGTATCCAGTGAAAAATAGGCGCCGAGCGGAATCAGCACGGTAGCGAGATAACCCATGCCGCAAAGCAGCTTATATTGGGTAAGGCCTACCGCTCCGTAAAACTCGTACATTCCAATCAATGCGGCTGCCATGACCATGCCGATTACCACCGGTGTTGGGCAGAACAAAAGCAGAACAATCAAGGGCAGTCCGATTGCCGCTGTCAGTACTCTTTGCTTTAAGGATGTATCCATTCTATTTCACACCTCCGAACCGCCGATCACGGTTTTGATAGTCAAAAATGGCCTGTTCCATATCCGCTGGTTTAAAATCCGGCCAGCAAATATCACTGTACCAAAATTCAGCATAGGCCGCCTGCCATAGCATGAAGTTGGATAGACGTTTCTCACCGCTGGGGCGGATGATCAGATCCACCTCGGGCAGGCCTGCCGTATCTAGATAGCCGGCAAAAACCGATTCGTCAATTTCCTCCGGTTTGCGTCTGCCGGATGCCGCCTCTGCCGCAAGCGTGCGTGCGGCTCTGACAATCTCATCACGGCCGCCATAGTTTAAGGCAATGTTTAAAATCATTCGGTCTCCGCCGGCGGTCACTTCCTCGGCATGGTGGATGGCCTCCTGAATCTTTGGCGTCAGCGGGGTAATATCACCGCTGATTTTCAGTTTCATATTCCGACCCTTAAACTTTTCTTCTACCATCATCAAATAGTCATATAACAGCTTCATTAAAGCGTCAATCTCTTTTTGGGGTCTTGACCAGTTTTCGGTGGAAAACGCATAGACAGTCAGAACTTCTACACCCAGTCCGTTACAATAGTCGCAGATATCCTCTAAAATGTCCGCCCCCCGCTTATGGCCGGCAGAACGAGGAAGCCCTCGGCGCTTGGCCCAGCGACCGTTTCCGTCCATAATGATGCCGATATGCCGGGGGATCCGATTTTGATCCAGTACGATTTTTTTCCCCTTTTTCTTACCCAAAAACACAGAAATCTCCTCCATACGACATGGGGAATAGAAGGAGTAACCCTCTATTCCCCACGTTGATAACTTCTCGTCTTTTGCGGTCAAATCCGCTTTAGACTTCCAGAATTTCCTTTTCCTTTGCCGAAATAATTCCGTCAATCTTTTTTACAAAGTTATCGGTCAGTTTTTGTACCTGATCTTCCAAATCCTTGAGATCATCTTCGGTAATCTCATTGGCCTTCTTTTGCTTTTTGAACTGCTCTAAAGAGTCACGGCGAATATTGCGAATGGCAACCTTTGCTTCTTCGCCCCGCTTGGATACGTTTTTATTCAGTTCTTTTCTGCGTTCCTCAGTAAGCGGCGGAAAATTCAGACGAATCACCTTGCCGTCATTGTTGGGATTGATACCGATATCTGAGGCCAGAATTGCTTTCTCAATTTCTTTCAGTACGGATATATCCCAGGGCTGTACGATCATAGTTCTGGCCTCGGGCACTGAGATAGTACCTACCTGGGCAAGAGGGGTCTGTACCCCATAATATTCCACTGTAATTTTATCTAAAATTGCCGGATTGGCTCTGCCGGCACGGATAGAGGCCAGGTCGTGTTCTAAGGAATCAATTGCCTTATTCATTTTATTCTCGGTATTTTTCATCATATTCACTCGCCTTTCTATAGTTTTAACGGCTTACTAAGGTCCCGATATTTTCGCCCATTACTGCACGTTTAATATTTTCAGGATCATCTAATCCAAACACCAAAATAGGAATGTTGTTATCCATACACAAGGAGGTTGCGGTGGAGTCCATAACCCCAAGCTGTTTATTTAAAACATCAATAAAACTGAGAGAATCAAATTTTTTAGCCTCAGGATTGATGTGCGGATCGCTGTCATAGACGCCGTCCACTTTTTTCGCAAGAAGAATCACTTCGGCATCAATTTCCGCTGCCCGAAGTGCTGCCGCTGTATCGGTGGAGAAGAAGGGATTTCCGGTTCCGCAGGCAAAAATCACAACTCTTCCTTTCTGCAAATGCCGAGCCGCTTTTAATCGAATATAAGGCTCGGCAATCTGACGCATCTCAATAGCGGTTTGTACCCGGCTCTCTACGCCCAGTTGCTCCAAGGCATCCAGCAGTGCCAGAGAGTTAATGACCGTAGCCAGCATTCCCATGTGGTCAGCCCGAGAACGGTCCATTCCCTCTCCGGTGCGGCCACGCCAGAAATTACCGCCGCCTACAACGATTGCAATTTCCACGCCCATGTCATAGCATTCTTTCACTTTTTGTGCAATGGCGTTTACCGTAGCCTGATCCAGACCAAACCCCGCATCTCCTGCAAGTGCTTCTCCGCTGATTTTTAGCATGACTCTTTTATACTTTGGATGATTCATTTGTTTACCTCCCTGCTTATGTCTGCGTTTTGGATATTTTATCTGCTGCTTTGGGTGCGTCCGGATGTGGATGTGGATGTGGCTTTACTTCCGGTTGTAGCCGAGGACGATGACGTGCTGCTTGCACGGCTGCCGCTGCCGGCAGTGGAGGTGGGGGAGGGCTTATAACGCTCCAGCTCCGTCTCCAAAATGGTAATTTGATCCTGTAAAAGTTGCACATCGGACTGTAGCTTTTTGTTTTTGGCCGCAAGAGAATTTTCATCCTCCTGCGATGATTTTGCCGATTCAATCATCATCTGAAACGAACAGGCAAAGGAACCTAAAAAAACGCCTACCGTAATCAATAGAATTCCAAATGAAACCAGAACTTTTCTTCCCTTGCCGGTTTTCTGTTTCACGGCAGGCTTTTGTACTTCTTCTCTCATAGGGTGTATTCCTTTCCGAAAATTTTCTTGCGGAATCAATGGGATGTAATCCATTCTCCTAAGGAACCAAGATTCAAAACCCCCGTCATCAGGAGCAGCATAATGGTACCGGAAATCATAATTCCTGCCAGAATTGCCGGCAGGGCGTATTTAAAGCGAATGTCCAAAAGGGAGGCAATCATCGCGCCTGTCCAAGCTCCTGTGGTGGGAAAGGGAATCGCAACAAAAAGCATCAGTGCACCGGCGCTGGCCTTGCTCAGTCCCTGTGCTTTTCGATGGGTGCGTTCTTCGAGCCACTGGGCGGCTTTGCCCAAAAGCCGGGTTTTCTTCAACCATTTTACGACGGGGCGGAATACCAGCATAACAAGCGGTACCGGCAGAAAATTCCCAAATACTGAGATAAGGTAGGCGGTCAACACGTTCCATGGCGTATGTTCCAGGTTCGTCATCGCATAGATCATGGAGCCCCTGATTTCCGAAACGGGTACCACCGACCACAAAAACGTCCACCAATAGGTCAAAAATGTATTTTCCATAAGTCTGTCCTTTGCCGGCAGGAAAGCTTAAAAACGGATATTGAAAATTTCCATGCCAATCTATTTTGTTCAGTATAGCATATTCCTATTTTTTTTTCAAGAGAAATTTGACAGATAGCTCTATTTTCTTCTCTGCTGTCTGCGTCGTTTGCGATTTAGCTGCTGAACCCGCTTGATTTCCTGATAAAAACGGTAGATACCAAGCAGTAGCAGACCACCCAGAAAGCCCAGCAGTAAATAGCACAGAATTCGAACCGGAGTAAATTGCCAGAGCCACTCACCCGCCGCCATAGCCGGCCAGAAAAAGCTGCGCTTCACCTCCAGCTCGCTGTAGAGCGGACCGCTGCCAAGCTCCTGATCGTTATGGAGCACCGAAACCGTACCTACGGTCTGTCCGGCTGCAACCGGAGCATAAAGTGCCTCCGGAAGATTCAGCCGCGTTTCAAGCTGGTCGGCAGAGGTTCCCTTCGGTACCACCACCGTTACCTTGTCTGAAGCAGAAAGCGTCACACGGTCTCTGGATTTGGCTTGCTTTACTCGAATTTCGCCCAGCATTTCACCCTTGGAGATCGGTGTAATAAGCTCATAGGCGGAGAACCCGTAATCCAGCATCCGAATGGTGTCCTTGTGAGAATTACTGACATCCTTGCCCCCAAAGACAGCGGTAATCAGCTCCATACCATCGCGTACAGCGGCACCCACCAGACAGTTTCCGGCCTGCGTGGTGTGTCCGGTTTTAATTCCGATGGCACCTTTGTAATAGTAACCGGTATAGCGCATGGTGGAAAGCAGACCGTTGGTGTTAATATAATAGCGCTGTTTTTCGTGCATATTGGTGGGGGGCATCTTGATATGTGCAATGTCCACCACGTTCCGGAAGGCTTCATGGGTCATAGCTTCCTTTGCAATCACGACCATGTCTGCGGCGGTGGTATAGTGGTTTTCACTGTGCAGTCCGTGAGGATTTTCAAAATGCGTATCCTTAAGGCCCAGCTCCGACGCACGACGGTTCATCTGTTCTATAAATGTCTCCGGACTTCCTGCAAGCAGATAGGCAATTGCCATGGCCGCATCGTTCCCGGAGGGAATCATCAATCCCTGCAGCAAGCGTTCAAAGCTGATACGTTCTCCGGCCACAAGCTCCATATTGCTGCTGTCAGGATCCAGATCCTTCAGCATCTCTTCGGTAATTTCCGCCTGTGTCTCTAAAGAAACGGTCCCGGCCTCCAGCGCTTCTACAGCAAGCAGACCGGTCATGATTTTGGTGGTACTGGCAGGAAAGACCCGCTTTTGACTGTCTGATTCAAACAGCACTGTTCCGGACTTTGCCTCAATCATAATCCCGGTCTCACCCTCTCCCAAAATGGGACGTCCCTGTGCGTCTGTCCGTGGAGTTTCCTTCTTTTCGGTTTGGGATTGATCGGTTTCTGTTTCGGCGTTTTCTACTGCGATTACGGTTGGTGATGCCGAAAAAAACGGTGAGGTGCATAACAGCAAGCTGAAACAGAGACTACATATAATTTCGATTTTCAATTTTCTTTTCAAATCATCCAATCCTTTCGCCCTTATTTTGCTTCACGTTCCATGCGTTCCCGTTCTGCCTGAGAAAGCCGTACATACTGCGGAACCAGATCTCCGTATGCGACGGTTTCACCCTTTTGCAGCAGGCTAAGACCGATTTCCGCAACTGAGGCGCCGAGATTCATATTCTGCATCCGAGTGGCAAATGCCGCCTGCCCACCCAGCGCTTTTTCTATGGTATCCCGATAGACAAAAACGCCGTCGCCGCAAAACAGTATCGGCAGGCTCTGTGCTTTCAATGCAGAAATCAGCTCTGAAACAGCCAGAGCACGATCCTCACTGATTCTGGAAAATGTGCGGCCGCCCCGGAACAGAGCGCTATATACTTGTTCCCGCCGGGCGTCCAGGATAGGGCAGATAATTCCGTCAAAAAAAGATGTATTATAGGCCAGTGCGTGGAGGGTGGAGACAGCGGCACAGGGCTTCTGATGCGCCTGCGCCAGGGCTTTGGCAGTGGCAACCCCGATGCGGACTCCCGTAAAGGAGCCGGGCCCTACTGCCGCCGCAAAGCAGTCTACGGCTTTAATATCCAGCTCGGCCAGGCGGAACATCTCCGCAATCTGGGGCATCATCTTTTGAGAATGGGTTCGTTTATTATTTACTAGGGTCTGTGCCAACAGCCGATGTTCATCCATCAAAGCGGCTGTGGCGGCCATACAGCAGGTATCAATTCCGAAAATCAGCATACTATAATCTCCCTGTAGTTTTCGCCCTTATCAGGGTCTTTGGAAAAGTTGATCCAAAGGGTGCCCTTGGGAAGCACCTCTCGGATATGATCTGCCCATTCAATCAGGCAGACGCCGTCGCCGAACAAATAATCATCCATCCAGTCGCATTGTTCGCAGGAGGGATTTTCCAGTCGGTAGACGTCAAAATGGTAAATCGGAATCCGTCCGCTGTATTCGTTTACCAGGGTATAGGTGGGACTGGATACCGGATCACAGTTGAAAAAGTCCGCAACTCCTTTGACAAATTCTGTTTTTCCGCAGCCCAAATCTCCCGTCAGTGCAACGACGGCGCCGGGGGTTAGGACCTTTGCAATTTCGGTGCCCACCGCATAGGTTTGCTCCGGACCGTAGGTTTCAAACCGCTGCATTTTATTCGCTCCTCTGTTTTTGGCATATTCATAATTATTATATAAATTCCCAGCTGTAAAGTCAATATAAACTATTGAAAAATCGACAGCATTCTACTATAATAGAAATATAAACTTAAAATCTCACAAAACCTGTGTGAGGAAAAGAAAGGCTTGTGATAGTATGAATCGAATCGACAAAACCAATTATTATCTCGACATTGCCGAGACGGTCATCGAACGGGGAACCTGCCTCCGGCGAAATTTTGGGGCTATCATCGTGAAAAACGATGAAATCGTCGCCACCGGCTACACCGGCGCTCCCCGCGGCAGAAAAAACTGTTCTGATCTTGGGTACTGTACCCGGGAAAAGCTGCAGATTCCCCGGGGTGAGCGTTATGAGCTCTGCCGCAGCGTCCATGCGGAGAGCAACTGCATCATCTCAGCGGCACGCCGGGATACGCTGGGCGCAACCTTATACCTGGCAGGAAAGGATGCAAAAACCGGCGAGCTTGTACCGAATGCCTGCAGCTGTGCCATGTGCAAAAGAATGATCATCAATGCCGGAATTGAAACCGTGATTGTGCGCAATACCCCTACCGAATATACTGTCATTCCGGTGCGTGAGTGGGTGGAAAATGACGATTCTATCTCCGGAACCTTTGGGTATTGAGAACGGTTCGGAAGAACGAAACCGGAATTTACTTCAGTTCCACAATGGTAACTCCGTTTTCGCCCTCGCCATATTTGCCGAGGCGAAAGCTCTTGACCTGGGGATGCTTGCGCAGCATCCCCTGTATACCGGTTCGCAGTGTGCCGGTTCCCTTGCCATGGATAATGCTGACGGTATGGAGCCCTGCCATGCTGGATTCGTCCAGGAATTTATCGGCTTCCAGCAGCGCCTCCTCCAGCAGCATGCCGCGCAAGTCCACCTCGGTTTTTACACTGCCGCTGCGAAGGTTATTTTGCCTTTGCCGGGGCGGTGTGTAGGAACCCGGTGCTGTATTATTCTCATCTTCCAGCAAGGTCAGATTTTCAATTTTACTGTTGATTTTCATAATGCCGATCTGTACCGTTGCGGTGTTATCCCGGGGGTTGATGCTCAGCACGCTGCCCTTGTCGCCGATGTCGTTTAGCATAACCGTTGCGCCGAGGCGTAGGTTCTTTGCGGTCAGATTCGACTTTTTCGGCTGCGGCGTTCGGCTTTTGGGCGCTTTATTTTTTTTCTTTCTTAATCCGAGTTCCCGTTTGATTTCTTCCATGGCCTGGAGTGCTTCTCGGTCGTCCCGCTCTTTTTTTGCCGCTTTGGC
>CATVQN010000043.1 GCA_958346135.1 uncultured Eubacteriales bacterium
GGGGCATAGCTCTTGCAATTTTAAAAAAAAGAGAGTATAATAGGAAAATATTACGGATTTTTGCAAAAGATTCAAAAATATGATAAAGATTTTGGATACAGAGGAGCGTGAGGTTACATGATACGAGCCGGTGTTTTGGGCGGTACAGGTTATGCGGGGATAGAGGTTGTCCGAATCTTGCTCCGGCATCCGGAGGTTACGGTGACACGTATTGTTTCTCAGTCCTATGCCGGAAAAGGGATTGCGGAGGTTTATCCCAGCCTGATGGGAGTATGTGATGTTGTTTGCTCCTCTCTGGATGTAGAGGATATTGCCGAAAACTGCGATGTGGTATTTACGGCGCTGCCCCACGGTGCCTCCAAGGAAGTGATTCCTTCCCTGTATGAAAAAGGTCTGAGAATCATAGATCTATCCGGGGATTTCCGATATCATGATGTTGCGGTTTATGAGAAATGGTATGAGCAGCCGCACTCTCATCCGGAGCTGCTGAAAAAAGCGGTCTATGGCCTGTGTGAGCTGCATCGGGATGAGATCAAAGAGGCTCGGTTAATCGGGAATCCCGGCTGTTACACCACCTGCTCCATTATGGGACTGGCGCCCTTGGTAAAGGCCGGAGTGGTTGATGATAAAAGCTTGATTATTGATGCCAAGTCCGGGGTGACCGGAGCGGGGCGTGGATTGAAGCTGCCTAATTTATTCTGCGAGTGCACCGAGACCATGAAGGCCTATAAGGTAGCAACCCACCGACACACCTCCGAGATCGAGCAGGAGCTGTCCATTTTGGCAGGTGAGAATATTATGCTGTCCTTTACGCCTCATTTGGCGCCGATGAAACGGGGAATTCTGGCTACCTGCTATGCCAATTTAAGGGGCAGTCACACAGCCGGAGAGCTGTTGGAGCTCTATCATGAATTTTATCGGGATGAGCCCTTCGTTCGTATCTATCCGGAGGGATTGCTACCGGAGGTAAAACACATTGCCGGCTCTAATTATGTGGGAATCGGACTTACGGTAGATTCGCGGCTCAACCGGGTCATTGTGATTTCCTGTATTGATAATCTGATTAAGGGCGCTGCCGGACAGGCGGTGCAGAATATGAATTTGCTCTTTGGACTGCCGGAGACCACGGCACTGACCGAGCCGGGCATGTATTTGTAAAAACGTATGGGAGGACAGGATATGGAACCCAGAATTGAAAAGCTGATTGACAAGGCCGGCGTACTGGTTGAGGCGCTGCCTTATATGCAGAAATTTTACGGCAAGACCGTCGTGATTAAATACGGCGGAAACGCCATGATTAACGAGGATTTAAAGAACCGGGTCATGGAGGATATTACCCTGCTGAAATATATTGGAATCAACCCCATTGTGGTACATGGCGGCGGTCCTGATATTTCGGCGGCACTGACAAGCTTCGGAATCCAAAGTGAGTTTATCAACGGTCTCAGAGTTACCGATGCGGAGACCATGCGGATTGCCCAGATGGTACTGATTGGGAAAACCAACAAAGAGATTGTCTCTCTGCTTGGAACCAAGGGCGGAAAAGGCATGGGCGTTTCCGGTATTGACGGCGGACTGATTCAGTGTCAAAAATGTTATACCGAAGTAGACGGCAAAAAGACGGATATTGGTTTTGTGGGTGATATTGTCGGAATTAACGGCAAGGTTCTCTCTGACCTGACCCAGAACGACTACATTCCGGTGGTGGCACCCATCGGCGTGGATGAACAGGGAAACAGCTATAATGTCAATGCCGATACTGTGGCAGGCGCCGTTGCAAAAGCGTTGGCCGCCGAAAAACTGATTTTGCTTACGGATATTGAAGGAATTAAGGAGTCCGCAGACAGCGAGGAGATTTTGCCGGTGCTGTCGAGAAAGGAAATTTACCAAATGATTGACGAGGGAAAAATCGTAGGCGGTATGATTCCCAAGGTAAAGGGCGGCATCCAGGCCATTGAGGCCGGAGTGAATACGGTACATATTATCGACGGTCGGGTTCCGCACTGTCTCCTTTTGGAGATTTTCACCGACCACGGTATCGGAACCATGATTACCCGATAACAAGGGAAACGCTGATTAAATAACGCCTGCCGGCTTTGCACGCATTAAGCTTGCATATTTTCCGTCATTTTGCACTAAAATTTCTTGACATACGTGAGTATGCCTTCGAAATTTTATCACATCTGACGAAAAATCTGACTGCGCTTTCTGCGCACAATATCTAATCAGTGTTTCCCAAGACAGATAAAAGGCCTCTGCGGAATGAGCCGCAGAGGCTTTTTTTGTACGGTTGTTTTTGCTTGACAAACCGAAGGGAATCACCACAGCCCGGTTTGATAGAGCCGGATGCGGGACAAGGCATTGTCAAGCTGCGCACCGCTTAGCTCCTCCTGTAAAAGCCGTTCGTAATACTGCTGATAGGTCTGCTGCTGAATGTTGTTTAGCCGCAGCTGCTCGTTGGTATAATTGTTCTTGGTGACGTTCTGGGTATTAAACACCTCGTTCCAATAGCTGTCCCGGTTGTTTTGCGTATAGGCCTGCTGATTTTGCAGTTCTTTCCATTCCCGTTCCCAGTCCTGCTCTGCACGTTGCGCCGCCGCTTCGTCTCTGGCAATGTTAGAGGCAGTGCTGGCGTTGGCGTTTTTGCGCTGGGCGGTATTGGCGGCACTGGCGTTTTGGTAAGCGGTGTTATACAGATCCACCATTTGATTCAGCAGGTCAAGGTCGGTCTGGTATTTTTTCATATACCGGTCATAGGCTTGCTGTGCCAGCTCCGGAATGGTGTTGCTCAGTTGCTGGGCGTAGTATTGGCTGGCCTGCGCACCTGCAGTTGCGGCGGCGGAGTTGGCGTAGCCGCCGGTTAAGGCGGCGTAGGAGGCATTGGCGTTTCGCCCGGCGCGCTCGCCCTCTAGGCGGTATTTGTTTTGGTACGCTAAAAAGACCGGGTCACTGTCCGGGTCATAGGAAAAGTCCTTTTGATTTGCCAGCTGATTTGCCAGCTTATACGCATCTGTGAGATAATTTTGGGCGTACTCCTCCGCAAGGTCGGAGGGCGATTGTACGCCTACACGATTTGCATAGGTTAAGGCGGCCGCATCGACGGCGTTTTGCCGGGTCCAGGACTTTCCCGCATCGTCAATATAGAGAATATCGATGGGCTGTCCGCCGATGGAGACGGTGCCGTTGTCGCTGTAGGACAGTGCATCGGCAGAAAGACCGTATTTTCCGGCGGCGGCAGCATAGGCATCACTGACCCGAACCACCGGGTTGGATGAATTTTTGTAAAAATCCGTAACGCTCTTTTGGATGTCCCCGCGATTTGCGTAAGAAATTCCGGCGTTCTCGTCCATGTATCCGGGCTTCATCAGATTTTTTCCGTTTAAGGTTACCGTGCCGGTGGCTTCGTTATAGCCGATGTCGGAGTCGGAAAATCCCATATTATTCAAGGTTGCCCGAATTCCCACCTGGCCGTCCTCCCGGGTGGGAACCTTTGTTTTTTTACGATATGTTTCAGATTGCATAGGTTTTACCTCCCTGGTAAGTAATCAGCTCCAAATCATGTAAAACGGCGTGCCCGCTGCCGGAAATGCGGATTTGGAAGCTGTCGCATTTTTGGAATCGAACCGGGATCCGGCTGACGCCGAACCCGGAGCGGGGCGGCAGCTTTGCACAAGTGACAAACTCCCCGCCGTCGTGAGATACGGCCACCGTTACGGTGGTGTCAGAGTCTGCCTCCAGCCGCAGCCACAGACAGGGAATCCCCTTTTGTACCATGGTGCGGTAGGTCAGCTTTTGCGTAGTCAGACTCCAGCTGACCGTTTCGCTGCCGCTTTGAAACCGCCAGATTCCGTCGGATGCGGCAGCATAAAGACTACCGCCGTAAAACAAAAATCCCAAAAAGGGCTTGTTGTCCTCCCGGTACCAGACGGCATAATCCGGGTCAAAGGCCAAAACATCGCAGGTTCCGTCACTTTTGTAGGCGGCTGCATAATAGCGGCGGCCATTGGTGCCGGCGGCACAGGCGGTATAGGCGGCGTCGTCCAGCTGCGGTGCGGCGGGATAGGGCTCACCGCCGTTATAGGCGAAAAACCCGGCAGCGGAGAGATAGTATAAAACCCCGCCCAGCTCCGCAATGCTTCGTCCGTCAATGCAGCCGCCCATGGTCTGCTTGGGTATGGAAAAATTCTGAGGTGCATCGCCGTAAACATGGTGGATGCAGTCTCGTTTAAAGGCCACTACCGCTGAGCGATAGCTGCAAATTCCGGTAAAGCTGCCGGGGGTGCCGATCATGCTGTACCAGCTGTCATCCTCAAGACCCTGAAAGGAGTTGAAGTTCAGGCAATCCCCCAGCTTGGAAGCATAGATATACTCGCCGTTAGCGGCAGTTCCCCAGAGCCGGTTGTTGTGGACACAGACGTGGTTCATGTCCGGAATACTCAGCCTGATGGTAACCGTACCGGATTCAGTGGTGTTGGAAAAGGCGGCGTATTCCCCGTATTTGTTAAAGAGCAGGAGATCCAGCCGACCAATTTCGGAGGCCGATACCACGGCGCTGATAATGTCGGTATCAGCGGCGTAATCCCTGCGTCCCTGTATGGCATGGGTATTGTTCTGGGTTTTGGTACACCCGCTGATGATTAGACTGTCTCCCGGCTGAAACTGTGTAAAGTCGGCGCCGGACTTGCTCAGATAGGCGGTGTAAGCGCCGGTCAGCGTGTTGTGCGAGGTATAAAAGGTCACGCCGGAGAGGGAGAGGGTTTTCTCCATACTCTTTAGTGCGGCGGTTACGGTTCCGGTGTCCGGATCGGGCAGATAGTCGTAGTAGAGCTTGTCCGGAAAAATACAGAGCTTGCCGTTAAAATCCACAATGGATTTTTCGCCCTCAAGCAAGGTTTGGGTTCCTATCTGGGTTCCCTGGTAATAGAAGTGCCTATCCTTGACCCCGGTAAAGGCGGAAATTGGGTTTCCGGTATATTCGGGAGCGCAGAAGGCGGCAATTCCGGTTTCGGAGACTACCCGGGAGCGGGGCTTTCTGGGCGTCAATGCGGGATAGGCGTCAGCGCAGAGGTTTTCGGTCATGGAGAGGGTATGGTCGGCAGCCTTGCTTCGCAAGTCCAGACCGCCGAACCGAAGCTGTTGTATACTCTTGTTTTCCTTGGCACAAAATGGCGGCAGAATCATGATCATATCCCCCTTTCCGTCTCAGGACTGCCAATATCTCCGAAACCCTGAAACAGGGTTAAACGGAGCCCGGTTTTTATAGTCCCGGCGCAGTCCTTCGTAGAGTGTGTTGTATTGGGTCATGTGTGCGCTGTAGCCCACATAGTCGTGCTGGTAAAGCGCCATCTTGGCCAGTATATATTCCACATACATCCCGTCATAGGGCAGCTCGTCTATTTCGGTCAGATCGTCAATGACCCGGCGGATGGCAAGGAGTGCTGCGGTCTGTGCGGTAAAGGCGTTCTCCTCTACCACCAGCCCGTCGTAGACCTGATCCACGATATAGCACCGCTGTGCGCCGCTCCAGTTTGGTTCATCGGTTACGTTATTGAGGGCGACCCATTCGATACAGTCCCCCGGATAAAGATCGGGGGAATCAATTTTAATGAAATTTTCGCTAAGGTCAAACGTCCCTTTCAAAGACACATACCGTACCGGCAGCGCCCGGGTCAAAAAAACCAGCTTGAGCTTGATGGGACAGCCGAAATTCCGGTCCAGGCCGCCGGCGGCAAAGCTGCGGAAATCCAGCTTGTCAATGGCGATGCCGTTGAGATAGGCCACCTCAATATCCTCAAAATCAATGTCGTCCGGCAGTGTCAGCTCCTCCGGGGAGGTAATGGTGGTTTCAATGGTGTCATAAATTTTTTTAATCTCCCGCCGGATTCCGGCCGAAACCTCATCGCACCATCGAAGCTTTTCCTCTTGGGTATAAGGGTTGGGACACAAATTGTCCGCCGTCTCAATCACCTTGAGAAGTTCCAATTGCCATCACCTAACCTTTCAGGCTTTCCACATAGGCCTGTGCATCCAGCTCCTGCCGGTGGCTGCGCTCCAGCGCCAGGGCCACGCATCTGGGCACCATGACGGAAACGCCTCTTTGAATTTGGTAGTTGGTGCCGTTGACCGTCACCGTCACATCCTCTTTGTAGCGGTTGTTGTCCTTCATTAGCATCACCGGAACCTGTTCCATATAATATTTGTCAAGATCCCGGGGCTTTGCAGTATTTTGTTTTGCAGACATAAAAATCCCTCCTTGGGTCTGCCGGTTCGCTCCGGCAGGGGTGCCGGAGCGGACCGAATGGATGTTGGTGTCGTATCCGTGTTGTGGAGTAGTAGCTGCAGGTGGTCTCTACCCGAACCATAAATTCGGGGGAGAGAATTTCTGCGGTTTGTGTAGCCTTCCAGCCTACCGTGCTGCGCTGATCCAGCGGGTCGCCGGTTCCGGCGCTGCCCTTCTGCTTCAGAATCGTCTGAAGTCCGCCGCCGGTGATGCTGGTAACGCCGTAGGCGTTCTGACCGATAAACAGGGTAGAGTAGACATCCCGTCCATTTGCACCCGCTCCGGCAGGGTAGATCACGGTGTCGGCCGTTATGCTGGAATCCAGCGTTTCCGAAACGGTAATGGTGGCAGAACCGGCGGTTCCGGCAGTGGCGGTGCTGACAGAGTAGTCACAGCCGTTAATCTGTAGGCTCTTGCCGGCCAGGTGGGCCACGTCATCCTCCGTCAGTGGCTCGGAGATGGTAATTTTATTGCCGGAAACCGAGACAACCGTCAGGGTTTCCGCATCGCCCTGGGTGACCGTGGCCGGATCCCGAAGAGGAGCGGCATGGAAAATCTTGGCCTCGGTGGATTCCACAAAGACAACGCCGTGAATCTTTCCGATGACGCCCTTGTACCAGTCCTCCGGATCCACGTTCTGCTTGACGGCTTTCCAGTCCGGATCGTTGGTCAGGTCGTTGGCCACATCCGGATGAATAATGGCTACATAACAGCCGTCTTTAAAGGGCGTAGCGTTGTTGCGCTTGAGGGTGGCAACGGCACGCTTAACGGCGGCCACGCTGAGATAGTCGTTGTTGGCTGCCGTAGCGTCACCGCCGACCAAAAGGTTACGGTCGGCCTTGCCGTTGCCGTACTGAACATTGGTGCCCGCATTGATTTTCTCGCGGATTACCGTATCCAGGGTACGGCCGGCCTGGTCGCCCAGCACGGTCTGGGTCTCGCTAATCATAGAATCTACGGCGGTCAGAGTCAGCATATCGGACATGGTGACATAGTCGCCGTACTGCTCTACCGTGGATTCCACGGTAGTCACGTTCAGGGTGTTGCCCTGGGGCGTAACGCCTTCGGTCAGCGGTACCAGCGCTTTGGGCAGCGGACTGAAACGGCGGAACTCAATGGTCTTGCCGCTTCCGGCAGGAATCGGCTTCTGCTGACCGAACTGTGCGTGCACCAGCTTAGGGGTAGCAAAGCGAATCAGCGCTCGGTCATAATAGGTTTTCATTTCCGGTGTCAGGTTATTGCCGGCGTTGTTTGTGGTTGTGGTTTGGGTATTTAAGTAACTCATCTAAGTCCTCCTTTTTAATATAGGAAATCATGCTTTGGCGGCCGTCCCGGTATCCGGGAAATTCTTCCCTGCATAGCCGGGACAGCAGGGTCTTTCAATGCTGTGCAGGCTAAAATCAGAATGTGATTTTTTCGCCCTTGCGCACCCGTTCGATAATGGCGTCAATTTCTTTGTCCGACAAATCCTTGGGATTCTTTTTGGCAATGGCCGGCCGGTTCTTGGCGGCGCCGTTTTCGGCAATACGTTCACGGCGTGCCATCAACTCCTCCATGGCCTCGCTACGAGCCTGGTTAAGCAGC
>CATVQN010000044.1 GCA_958346135.1 uncultured Eubacteriales bacterium
GCTTTATCCAGGGCAGCGTCTTTGGATGGAAACGAAAATCGGACAAAAAACGCAGGTTTCGAGAAGTTTATGAGCAGGTTGCGAAGAAAAACGGAAAGTCTACCGATGCGGCAAGCACTGCCTTGTACTGTCTTACCGTAGACGGAGAGAACGGCGCAGAGATTTACTCGGCGGCAACCAGCCGGGATCAAGCGAGAATTATCTTTGAGACCGCACGCCAGATGGTGAAGCGGTCTCCGGCTTTGCAGAAGTATATCAATGTATTAACCAACAACATCAATGTGCCGTCTACGGCAGGAAAGTTTGAGCCTGTATCCAGCGAAGCCGGCAATATCGAGGGTAAGGACGTGTATGTAGGCCTCATTGACGAGCTTCACCTACACAAAAACAGAGAGGTATACGATTTGTTAAAGGGAGGCACGGCGGCACGCAGTCAGCCGTTGATTTGGGTGGTAACCACCGCAGGATTCCTGACAGAGGGAATCTGTAAGGAACGATACGACTATGCCGTCAAGGTATTGGAAGGCACTATCGACGATGATGAGCTGTTTGCTTACATTGCACAGCCTGATAATGGAGACGATATTTTGTCGCCGGAGGTTTGGATCAAGGCAAATCCGAACTTAGGCGTATCAGTCAAAATCGACGATCTGAAAAACAAGGCAAGAACGGCAAGAGAAATCCCGTCTGCCTATAACACCTTTGCATGTAAACACGCAAACTTGTGGGTTTCATCATCTGAAAAGTGGATGAACATGGAAAAGTGGAATCTGAGCGGGAAAAATGCACCTGTTTTTGACCTTTCGTTTCGGCGCTGCTTTTGCGGTGTGGATTTATCATCGAAGCTGGACCTTACCTCTGTGATTTTGGACTTTCCGCTTCCGGATGGGTGGTATGCGGTACTGCATCACAGCTTTATGCCGGAGGCTACCATGGCAGAGCGGGAACGAAAGACCGGAATCCCTTTCAGCGCATGGGCAAGACAAGGATATATCACGCCGATACCCGGAGAGACCATTGAGCAGGCATGGGTGGAGGACTATATCAGAGAACAGGCCAAAAAATATAAAATTGCAGAGATATGCTATGACCCGTTTTCTGCAAGCGAATTTGCCAATCACATGGATGCGGATGGGTTTACCTGTGTAGAGGTTAGGCAGGGATTTCTTTCTGTTTCTGAGGCGATGAAGGATGTGGAAGCCCGTGCCATTGAGGGAAAAATCATCCACTTTGACGATCCTGTTTTGAGATATGCCATCAGCAATACGGTAAAAGTGACGGATCCTGCCGGAAATATCAAATATGACAAGAGCAAAACCACAGAAAAGATTGACCCGGTTGCGGCCTTTGTTACGGCACACAAGCGTGCCATTGTCGATACCTATGTCAATCTGGAGGAAACCATCATGAACGGAGATTATATTCTTTGATATGACAGCAAAACAGAGAAAGGAGGGAATACAATGCGTATTTTAGACAAAATCAAAGCCATGATTACGGATGCACCCATACAGGACAATCAGGATTTCGATATAGGATGGTATACCATGGATGAGCTCGCATCGAGATACCAAAGCGATGACAGCATAACCTCGGAATCCGCTTTTTCAAGAATCGGAACCGTGTTTGCCTGTGTGGACAGAAGGGCGACGACACTGGCAAAGCTGCCGTTTCAGGTGTATAGAAGAAACGGAGACAAGAGGGAGCGTATTCATGACCACCGGATGAGCTATTTGCTTGAGGTAAGGCCAAACAAGTACCAAAGCCCCATGGCATATAAGAAATACATCATGGTAAATATGCTTATTCGCGGATTTGCCTGTATTTATAAAAAATACGGGAGAGACGGAGAGATTGAGGAGCTTATCCCTTGGAATTCCGCAGAGGTAGGTGTGTTAAAGCTGCTGGATCGTGACGAATATGTGTATCAATACCGAGGAAATACCTATACAGAGGATGAGGTCATCTATATTCCGTATCTATCATCTGACGGGAAACGAGGGAAAGCGCCCATGACGGTGGCAAGAGAAAGTGCGGAGGCTGTCGGTAATATGGCAAGGCACCTTAAGATGTTTTATAAGAGCGGGGCTGTCAAGCAAGGGGCACTGAAAATGACACAGCCGCTTTCGGTAGATGCCAAGAAAAAGCTCAAGCGGCAATGGGCGGAGCTGTACGGAGGTGCAAACCAAAGCGGAGAGCCGGCGGTTTTGGATAACGGTATGGATTGGATGGATATTTCTCTGCCGTTTTCGGATGCACAGTTCATCGAGAGCAAAAGACTGACGGCTTTGGACATTGCCGCAATTTTTAATGTGCCGGGCTCATCGGTAGGTCTTGCGCAGGAGAAATACAGCAATTTACAGGAAATCAACGATCGATTCATACAGGACGTTGTCGCACCGGACTGTATCAATATCGAGGAGGCGCACAATTTTTCATGTTTTTTAAACAAGGAGCGGGATTATTATACCAAGTTTAATCTCTCTGCCGGAATGCGCGGAACCCCGGAAAAGCGGGTACAGTTTTACAAGGAGATGCTTGGAATCGGTGTTATGACCATCAACGAAATAAGGTCATTGGAGGAAATGAACGGCATCGGCCCACTGGGAGACAAGCACTATGCGAACCTAAACTATACAACGCTGGAGACTCTAGAGAAGCATGAACGTATCAAGAGCGAATAAATCGTGTAAGCCATGAAAAGGAGGAAAAATATGCAATACGACTTTTGTAAATTCAGAGCAGGCAGCACGGAGGGAAGTCCCGCCGAGCTGTTTTTTTATGGGGATATTGTTTCGGACAGCTGGAGCAGCTGGGCGGAAGAAGACCAATACCCCATGAATGTCAGACAGCTTTTAAAAGAGATTGACGGAAGCGACCTTGATATTCACATCAACTCATGCGGAGGCGATGTATTTGCAGGATTTGCGATCTGCAATATGCTGCGGTCGCTCTCCGGAAGAAAAAGAGTGTATGTGGACGGCATCGCCGCATCCATTGCATCGGTGATTGCCATGGCAGGCGATGAAATCATTATGCCGGAAAACGCATATCTGATGATTCACAACGCCTGGTCCTATGCACAGGGAAATGCAGAGGACTTAAGAAAGGTAGCCGATACCTTAGATAAAATTGACAGCGGCATTGTCGCAACCTATATGCTGCATACGGCAGATGACATTACAGAAAAGAAAATCAAAAGCATGATGGCGGATGAGACCTGGCTGTCAGGGTTGGATGCTGAAAAAATATTTTCAAATGTGGTAAAGACAGAGCCGGCACAGGCCGCCGCATCGGTGAGCGGTAGATTTTCAGGCAGATACCATAATATCCCAAAGCAGCTTGCTTTCCATACGGAAAATCAGATACCGAAGCCGCCGCAGGCCGATGTTCCCAAGGACATGGAGAAATACGCAAAGTATTTAGATACCATGCGTGCCGCCTACGGCAATGAATGAAGAAAAAAATAAAATAATATATCAAAAATTTATCAGGAGGAAAAAAGATGAGAATGAGTACCAAAATGAGAGAATTGAAAGACCAAATCAATGCGGCGATTTCAAGCCTATCCGAAGCCATCGAGGCACAGGATGCAGCTGCCGCAGACGCCGCACGAAAAAATCTTGATGATTTGAACAAGCTCTATGCCGCAGCGGAGGCAGAATTTAACGCAAAACGCGGCATGGATACCGATCCGGATGACGGAAATGAGCCGAACGCAGCGAAAAAGTACGATGCGCTGACCTTTTACAAGGCGATCTGTCATGCGAACATGAATGATGCGGAGAAAAAGATGGCAGAACAGGCGCGGAGCGATTATAAGGCGAAGTTTTCGGAGGGAACCAAGTCAGATGGCGGCTATACGGTGCCGGAGGACCTGTCTCATGAGATTTTTGAGTCCATTCGTTCTACGGAATCTGTCAGAAACCTGGTTCGGGTGGAAAATGTCAACACCGCAACGGGAAGCAGAATATTTCGGAGCGGGGATTCGATGAAGCTTTATAACCTGGCGGAATACGAGGAAATCAAAGAGATGAACTCGCCCAAATACGACCCGGTATCCTATGCACAGAAGAAGTTTGCAGGTATTATGCAGATTTCCAGTGAGCTTTTGGAGGACAGCTTTGTCAATTTCAAATCCGAGATGATTACATGGCTTTCGGAATGTGCGAGAAACACCGAGAACTTTGAGGTCCTATACGGTGCAGGCGGAGAAAAGCACTGTGAAGGCATGATCTCAACGGCAGGAGCTTATCAGGAGATTACGGGGCCTGACACGCTCAGTATTGACTTTTTAAGAGGCGTGTTCAGCTCGCTCAAGTCCGGTTACCGCCAGAACGCATCATGGGTAATGAACACAGACGCATTTTGCGCCATCCACGAACTCAAGGACGGCAACGGCAGAAGCTATATCCAGCCGGATCCCAGAGAGGGGCTCGGATATACCCTGTTTGGACGTCCGATTCGGCTGTTTGACAGCGTAGAGACGGACGAGAGCAACAAAACCGTTTTACTGTTCGGCGATTTTGGACGTGCTTACACCCTGTTTGCCCGGAAGGATTTCGGTGTTTCGTTTACCGACATCGGCGCCGGCGCATGGGAGACGGACAGCGTCAAGGCTAAGGGCATCGAACGCTTTGACGGAAAAATCATGGACAGATCCGCAATGGTTGTGGTTCGCAACTTTTCGGTGACGCCGCTCACCGTTACAGGCGGTACCGGTGTACTTAGCGGTGAAATCACGGAGGCAACCTTAAAAAACCTGACGAAAAAGCAGCTTCTTGAGTTTGCGGACGAGATGAATGTCTCCGGCGTGACCGAATCCTCCACCAAGGATGCCATTGTGACCGCGATTATGGATGTGGTAAATCCTTCTGATGAGGCAAGCGCATGAGAATAGGGGATATGCAGCATCGGATTTTGTTTCTTTGTCCCGGCGGAACAGATCAAAATGCAATGTTTGAAGACACCCCGTTGTGGATACCGATGGACCCAAAGGGCGGCGCAGTTTCTTCGCCGCCTTTTACGCTTTCCAACGACTGTGTACGCATCGATGTCAGTGAGTTAGGTCTGAAGCTGAAACAGGCACTTATTAGATACGGCGTATGGGCGCATGTATCACCCATGACGGGACGTGAATACGAGGAATCGCAGAAAATCAGGGCGGAGACCACCTATAAAATCAAGGTGCGGTATTTTCCGCATTTGACAAGCGAGCTTCGCATTCTTTTTCGGGATAAAATTTTTCGGATTGAGTCCGTACTGGAAACGGACATGAGCAGACGGGAAGTACAACTGGTTTGTACCGAGGAGGATGACTATGGGAAGAAAGCAGGTTGATGTATTCGGATTTGATGAGCTGGAATCGGCTTTTGAAGGAATGAGAAGCAAATATGCGGTGCAAAGTGATGCACTGCTTGCCGCATCCGCTATGCAGGCTGCCAAGAGAGCCAGACAATTATCTCCGCGTGTTACAGGGTATTTGCGTAGAAACTGGAGGTATTTAAAGCCGATAAGTTATAAAGGTGGTACGGTCAGGGTAAGTTGTGTGCGAAATATTGCATATCATGCGCATCTTGTGGAATATGGTCACGAAATCTATACCACTGGAAAAAACGAAAAGACCGGAAAGCGCGAAAAGACAGGCAGGGTTTCTAAGTATAACGCCGCCGGGCGCAGGGCAAATGGGATTCGGAATCACGGAAGAACACAGGGAAAATACATTCTGCGCAGTGTGATGCAGGAGTTTGAATCACGTTATCCAAAAAGTGTCGAGGAGATACTGGATAAAATCACAAAGGAGCTTGAGATATGATCGGAGCATTGGACATTGAAAGCGCAGTTTCTGTATTTTTGAAGAAAAACGGATTCTCGGTGGTTTCGGTGGATGTACATGACGGATTTCTAAGGCCTGCGTGCAGTGTGGATGTCTTTCCGTCAGCTGCAAATGCGTTAAATTGGTATACGGAGGAGGACACCTTTACCGTGACCGTCTCATACTATCCTCTTCGTGAAACCCAAGAGGAGCTGGTGAAAACGGCGGATCGGCTTCGGAGCATCATGCTCTATACGCCGCTCATGATCAAGGAAAGAAGTCTGGATGCGGACAGTATGAACTTTTACCGTGAGGATGCGGTTTTGTATGCGGAGCTTTCGTATACGATCATGCAGAATCCGCACGAAAACGAGGAACAACCGGAAGGTATGGAATTTTTAGAATTGGAAATGGAGTGATAAAACATGGGATTACCTGAGATACTGATAGAATTTAAGGCGGCGGCAAGCACCGCTGTGAGCCGGTCCGGAAACGGCATTGCGGCGCTGATTCTTCGTGACAAAAGCAACGAAACACTTTCCTACAGCTATCCAAAAGAGGCAAGTGTTGTCAAAAGCCACTGGACGGCATCGAGCCTTGATATGATCAACAAGACGTTTTTAGGAGGTCCGTCACGGGTTCTGGTGGAGAGAATCGGAACAGAGGATACCTATGACGCAGCTCTCGAGCGGCTTACCCATAAGAAGTGGAATTATATTGCGATTCCTGACCTTGCAGAAGACGATGTAAAAGGCATTGCAGACTGGATCATTGCACAGAGAGAGAACAAAAAGACCTTTAAGGCGGTTTTGCCAAATTATGCCGCCAATCACGAGGGCATTATCAACTTTGCAACAGACGGGATTCAAGTCGGAACCAAAGCCTATACCACGGCGCAGTACTGTGCACGAATTGCCGGAGTTTTAGCCGGAACGCCTCTTAACGCCAGCTGTACCTATGCGGTACTGCCGGAGGTGACAGCCATCACGGAAAGCACAGATCCGGACGGAGATATCGATGCAGGAAAGCTGATTTTGATCAACGACGGCACGAATATCAAGATCGGACGCGGCGTCAATTCTCTCTCTGCGCTGACCGGAAATAAGACCGAGGATATGAAGAAGATTAAAATCGTAGACGGGATGGATCTCATTCGTGACGATATCCGAAATTCCTTTGAAAACAACTATATCGGCATTGCCAACAGCTATGACAACAAGCAGCTGTTTGTCAATGCGGTCGGCGTTTATCTTGCCGGCTTGGTACGAAGCGGTGTACTCTATGACGCATACGACAACAAGGCCTTTATCGACCTTGATGCACAGCGGGCATGGCTGGAGCAAAAGGACGCAGCATGGGCGGAAAAGAGCGACAATGAAATCAAAGCGGCCAATACGGGAAGCTACGTCTTTGCCGGATGTGATGTGAAATTTCAGGACGCCATTGAGGACCTTAGATTTTCGATTATGATGTGAGGAGGAAAAAGTGATGAAAAAACCTACAGCGCCCCGGATTATGTCCGGGACACACGGATATTTGTACTGGGATAATGAGGTTGTCTATGAGGTGTCTTCCGCAGAGGCAACGGTAAAAACGGATCGCGAGGATGTTCAGTTCGCCGGAGATATGTGGAAGGACAGCAAGCTCATGTCGCTGGGCGGAGAATTTTCTATCAAGGTACGGAAGGTGTTCTCTCGTGCCAAGAAGATGGCGGAGGCCTTCAGCAAAGGCAAGGACCCAAGGTCTGAGCTTGTTTTTAAGTTGGACGATCCGGACGCATACGGCGCAGAGCGTGTGGCTCTGCACAACTGCTGGTTTAACGACCTAACCTTAAGCAAATTTGAAAACGG
>CATVQN010000045.1 GCA_958346135.1 uncultured Eubacteriales bacterium
GTTTACCATCAGGGCACCGCCCTCACCGAAGTCGATAAATCTCGACATCTGTTTTTTAAAATTATCTGCGTTGTGCTGTATGGTTTCCTGGGTAATCATCGGGCGCATATCCGCCTTGCCGGTGGGATCACCCACCATGGTGGTACCACCACCCAATAAAACAATGGGCCGATGACCGGCATTTTGCATATGCTTCATCACGATTAGCTGCATAAAATGGCCGATATGCAGGCTGTCCGCGGTGGGATCAAAGCCGATATAAAATGTGACTTTTTCCTCACCGAGAATTTTTCTGATTTCCTCTTCATGGGTGGCCTGTGCAATCAGCCCCCGCTCTTTTAAGGTATCGTATACGTTTTGCATGCTTGTTTCCTTTCTGCTCCAATCAATTATTTTCTTCTTCCGAAACGGTCACCGTGATGCCAAGCTCTGCCAGCTGGGCGGCGTCTACGGCAGCCGGAGAGCCGCTCATAAGCTCGGCCGCCGTTTGTACCTTCGGGAAGGGAATTACGTCCCGGATAGAGTCACAGCCGGCCATAATCATCACCAATCGGTCAAGACCGTAAGCAAGGCCGCCATGAGGCGGGGTGCCGTACTGGAAGGCTTCCATCAGAAAACCGAAGCGATCCCAGGCCTCTTCTTTGGTAAAGCCAAGTGCTGCAAACATTCTCTCCTGTAAATCGGTATGGAAGATACGGAGACTTCCGCCGCCGATTTCGGTACCGTTTAGAATAATGTCATAGGCCTTTGCCCGAACCTCACCGGGGGCGGTCTCCAGTTTGTCAATATCTTCGTCCACCGGATGGGTGAAGGGGTGGTGCTTGGCAACATAACGATTTTCTTCTTCCGAGTATTCCAAAAGCGGGAAGTCGGTCACCCAGAGAAAGTTGAATTTGGTCGGATCGATCAGGTCAAACCGCCGTGCTACCTCCAGGCGGAGATTGCCCAATGCATCATAAACAACCTGATCCTTATCGGCAATAATCAGGATTGCATCGCCGGGTTCCGCTTTTGTCTCCTTCAGGATGGCGGCAATTTCGGCCTCAGAGAGAAATTTGGTAATCTGAGAGCGTAGACCGTTTTCTTCTACCACAATCCAGGCCATGCCTTTGGCACGGTAGGTTTTTACATATTCGCCAAGGCTGTCCAGAGTTTTGCGTGTCATCTTTTCGCCCAGACCCTTTGCCACAATACAGCGGACGCTGCCGCCCTGCTTTACGGCATCGGAAAAGACCTTAAAGCCGCAGTCCTTAACTGCATCGGAGATGTTGATAAACTCCATACCAAACCGTGTGTCCGGTTTGTCGGAACCGAAGCGTTCCATTGCCTCGCTGTATGGGAGGCGGAGGAAAGGTGTTTCGATCTTGATGCCAAGAATTTCATCAAATAGTTTTTTCAAAAAACCTTCGTTGATTTCAATGATGGTGTCAATATCTACAAAGGAAAGCTCCATATCCAGCTGGGTAAACTCCGGCTGTCGGTCAGCGCGCAAATCCTCATCCCGGAAGCAGCGGGTTACCTGAAAATAGCGGTCGTAGCCTGCCAGCATCAAAAGCTGCTTATAGAGCTGGGGCGACTGGGGCAGGGCATAGAAGCTGCCCGGATGAACCCGGCTGGGCACCAGATAGTCCCTGGCTCCCTCCGGGGTACTTTTGGTCAGGATCGGGGTTTCCAGCTCTAAAAAGCCATTGGCGTCAAAGTAGTCCCGGGCAAGCTTGGTAACCCGATGCCGCAGAATCATATTCCGCTGCATGTCCGGCCGGCGCAGATCCAAATATCGATATTTTAGACGCAGGGCATCCTTGGTGTCAATGTTCTCATCAATATAAAAAGGTGTGGTCTCGGCACCGTTGAGAATCCGAAGCTCTGTCACAAAGACCTCAATCTCTCCGGTAGCCATGTCCGGATTGATGTTTTCCGAAGTTCTTTTGAGAACCTTACCCTGTACGGCAATGACATATTCGCTCTTTAACTGCTCGGCTTTTTCAAAGACATCTCGGTCGCTTTCGTCATTAAAAGAGAGCTGAATGATGCCGGTGCGGTCACGCAGAGTAACAAAGTTCACTCCGCCCAGCCGGCGGTTTCGGGCAACCCATCCGGTTAGGGTAACGATTTCGTTTTCATTGGCTGTGGAAAGCTGACCGCACATATGGGTGCGTTTTAAGCCCTCCATGGTTTCAAACTGCATATTGATAAACCTCCTTGGGATTATGCTCTTTTCTCTAGGGAAACGCTGATTAAATATTGTGCGTAGAAAGCGCAGTCAGATTTTTCGTCAGATATGATAAAATTTCGAAGGCATACTCGCGTATGTCAAGAAATTTTAGTGCAAAATGACGGAAAATATGCAAGCTTAATGCGTGCAAAGCCGTCAAGCGTTATTTAATCAGCGGTTTCCTAGATATGTTTTATTATAGTATAAATTTCCTCTGCCGTCAACGGGACGGAAACGGTTTCTCCGGTTTGCATATTTTTCAGCTCTGCCTGGCCTGCAGCTGTTTCTTCATCACCCAGGACCATGCTATAGGCGGCGCCTAATTTGTTTGCGTATTTCATTTGTGCCTTTACGCTTCGTCCGCACAGATCCCGTTCTGCATGGCAGCCCATACTGCGCAGCGCAAACACTAGCTTTTGCGCTAAAATATCGGCATCATTTCCGATGGCGGCCAAAAAGATATCCGGTGCAGCTTTGGGAACCGCAAGATCCAGGCCCTGCTTTTTCATAATCATGATCAGCCGTTCAAGTCCTACCGCAAAGCCGATTCCCTCCGTGGGCTTGCCGCCCAGTTCTTCTACCAAACCGTTGTAGCGGCCGCCGCCGCATACGGTGGATTGGGCGCCCAGCGCATCCGAGGTAATTTCAAATACGGTTCGGGTGTAGTAATCCAGACCGCGGACAATATCAGGATCCATGCGGTAGGGGATCTTCATGGCATCTAAATAGGAAAGGGTTTTATCCAGATGTCCCCGGCAATCCTCGCAAAGATAATCAATCATTTTGGGAGCGGCTTTGGCAATTTCCGAGCAAATCTCGGATTTACAGTCAATAATCCGCATGGGATTTTTCTCCAGACGGCCTTTGCAGGTGTCACAAAGACGATCGCGGTATTGAGAAAAATATGCTTTGAGTTTTTCGTTGTATTCCTTTTTACAAACAGGGCAGCCAATACTGTTTAGATTTAATTTCAGGTTTTGTATGCCAAGCCTTTGAAAGAAGGTCATGGCCAGCGCAATGATCTCCGCATCGGTGGCATCCGAGGTGCCGCCAAAGCATTCCACGCCGAACTGGTGGAATTCCCGCAGCCGTCCCGACTGGGGCTTTTCATAGCGATAGCAGGAAATCAAATAGCAGAGCTTGGTGGGCTGAGGCTCGGCGTAAAGAGAGTTTTCAATAAAGCTCCGCACCAGCGAAGCAGTTCCCTCAGGACGCAGAGTGATACTCCGTCCGCCTTTGTCCTCGAAGGTGTACATCTCCTTTTGTACCACATCGGTGGTGTCGCCTACCCCGCGTTGAAACAGAGCGGTATCTTCAAAAACGGGAGTCCGGATTTCCCGGTAGCCGTAGGCGGCGCATACCTCTCTTGCGGTTTGTTCAATCCGCTGCCAGAGCGGACTGTCTGCCGGCAGAATATCTTCGGTTCCACGAGGTTTGTTAATCATGCTTACATAACTCCTTTACTGTGTTTTTCAAAATGCCGATGTGTTCAATTTCTATTTCCACAACATCTCCGGGCTGCATAGATCCAATGCCGGAAGAGGTTCCTGTGGTAATCACATCACCGGGATATAAAGTCATAATCCGGGAGAGCAGGCAGACCAGTTTCTCCGGCGAAAAAATCAGATGCTCGGTAGAAAAATCCTGCTTAACCCGGCCGTTTAGACGGGTCTGAATATGTAGATGACCGGGATCAATACCGGTGACAATCACCGGCCCAAGGGGGCAAAAGGTGTCAAAGCCCTTTGCCCGTGTCCACTGGGAATCGATTTGCTGTAAATCCCTTGCGGTGACATCGTTGAGACAGGTATAGCCAAAGATGTAGTCTTTGGAGGATTCTTCCGGTACATAGGATGCAGTTTTACCGATGACAAAGGCAAGCTCGCCTTCGTAATCCACCTGCTTTGCCATGGGCGGAAAGAGGATGTCATCACCGTATGCGATCAAGGCGGAGGCGGGCTTATAAAACAGCGCCGGAAACTCCGGAATCGCAAGATTCATTTCTTTGGCATGATCGGCATAGTTAAGACCGACGGCAATAATTTTGCCGGGCTCACAAGGGGGAAGCAGTCCGGCATCCTTTGGAGAAACCACGGTTCCTGTCTTTTTCGGCGGTTCGGTGAGTCCTCCGGCGAGAAGATGATAGCCGTCTGCCTCGGATAGGGCATAATAGGAATGCCCCAAATAGGAAATCCTGGCGTATTTCATCCCAGAACACCTCCCTGACCGGGGTTATATTTGCTGCAAAGCCGGTCAATCAGCTCTGCCAAATCCTCACGTCCCGTTTTTTTCTCCGCAGAAAAAGGAAGGAGGATGCTTTCGTCATCTAAATCCAGCATTTGATAGATTTGCGTCAGATTTCCCTCAATCTGGGATTTTTTTAGCTTGTCCAGCTTGGTTGCAACCACCACCGGCGTATAACCGAAATGGCGAATCCAGTTGAGCATGGTCAAGTCATCCTGTGTGGGTTTATGACGGGCATCCACCAGCTGAATGACCTGAACCAGATTGAATCGGTCAGAGAGATAGGTTTCAATCATTTTTGCCCATCTTTTCTGCTCCTCTTTGGAAACCTTGGCGTAGCCGTATCCGGGAAGATCCACCAGCCGATATTGATCAGCAATATCGTAGAAGTTGATGGTAGCAGTTTTCCCGGGGGTACTACTGGTTCTGGCAAGCTTGGTGCGGTTGGTAAGACAGTTAATCAAGGAGGACTTCCCCACATTGGAGCGCCCCACAAAAGCAATCTCCGGCACGAGTGTGTCGGGGTATTGCTCCGGCTTGACTGCCGTCACAAGTAGTTTTGCGTCAATATAATCCATAATTACCTCCAAAGACAGGGCTTGTGCGTCATGACTGTTCCTGCGCCCGAACCCGGTTTTCAATTTTGGCGCCGGAGAGCAGTGTTTCAATATACTGCACCTCTTTTTTATCCTGCAGAGCAATCAGGCCGGTATCTGCCGGCAGAAGCGCTTCATCCAAAACTGTGTCCATATTTTTGGCAAAGATAAACCGAATATGATCTCTCAGCTTTTGCGGAAGCTCCTCATAGTCGGGTTTGTTATCATAGGGAATGACGATGGTTTTAATTCCCATCCTGAATGCGGCAAGCGCCTTTTCCTTCAGTCCTCCGATGGGAAGAACTCTTCCCCGCAGGGTAATTTCACCGGTCATAGCCACAAATCGGCTCACCGGCCGGCCGGTGAGTGCCGATACCAGGGCAGTTGCCATAGTGACGCCTGCGGAAGGACCGTCCTTGGGAATGGCGCCTTCCGGCACATGGATATGAATGTCGGTTTGTTTATAGAAATTGGTTGTAATTCCAAAGCGGGTGGTGTTGGAGCGTACAAAACTAAGCGCCGCTTTTGCGGACTCCTGCATGACATCGCCTAAGTTTCCGGTCAGCTCCAGCTTGCCGGAGCCGGGCATGGTGTTGACCTCTACGCAGAGTGTGTCGCCGCCGGTCTCCGTCCAGGCAAGACCGGTTACCAGACCGATTTGGTTTTGGTCTGCGGTTTTGTCATAGTGATAAATCTGTTTTCCCAAAAACTCATGCAGGTTTTTCCCGGTTACCGAAATGGCAGCTTGCTCTTCGTTCTCTGTAAAGCGGACGGCAGCCTTGCGGCAAAGGGCCGTGATCTGACGTTCCAGAGAACGTACGCCGGATTCTCGGGTGTAGCCTTCAATCAAAGCGGACAAAGCCGTGCTGCTGCATCTTAATTGGACGGTTTTCAGTCCGTGCAGCCGCCGCTGCTTGGGCAGCAAATACCGGCTGGCAATGTGCAGCTTCTCTTCTAAAGTATAGCCGCTGATTTCGATAATATCCATACGATCCAGCAAGGGCCTGGGAACCGTATCCAGAGAATTTGCAGTCGCAATGCATAGCACATCCGAGAGGTCAAAGGGAAGCTCTAAAAAATGATCTCGGAAGTTTTTGTTCTGTTCAGGGTCAAAAACCTCCAGCATGGCAGAGGCGGGATCCCCTTGATAATCCCGTGACATTTTGTCAATCTCATCAAAGAGCATCAAGGGGTTGCAGCTTCCTGTGCGTTTTAAGGCGTCAATAATCCGTCCCGGCATGGCGCCCACATAGGTTTTCCGGTGTCCCCGGATTTCGGCTTCGTTTTGGATACCGCCCAGACTGATGCGTACATAGTTTCGGCCAAGCGCCTCCGCAAGAGAGCGTGCAATTGAGGTTTTTCCGGTTCCCGGAGGACCTACCAAACAGAGAATATTACTCTTGGGTTCTCCGGAAAGCTTGCGCACGGCAATGTATTCTAAGATACGCTCTTTTACCTTTTCCATGCCATAGTGATCGCGGTCTAGGATTTTTCGAGCTTTGTAAAGATCCAGACAATCCGGGGTTTTTACGCCCCAGGGAAGTGCAAGCACCGTTTCGATATAATTTTGAATTACGCCGTATTCCTGTGAGTAGGGATGCCCATGGGAAAGCCGAGAAAACTCCTCTTCCAGCTTGTCCAGCACCTCTTGGGGAAACTCCCGTCCCTCCATCTGTTTTCTGTATTTTTGAATATCATCATCGGCCGTATCGCCTTCGCCCAGTTCCTCCTGGATCACCTTGAGCTTTTCCCGCAATACATAGTCCCGCTGATGCTGATCCAGCGTATCCTGTACCTTGTCCATTACCTGGCGCTCAATTTCTAAAATCTCGGTTTCGTGGGAAATAATATGGATGAGCTTTTCCAATCGGAGTTCCAGCTGGAGTTCATCTAGAATTTCCTGCTTCAGCTGGGGCTTCAAAGGAAAGTTTGCAGTCACGATATCCGCCAGCTCTCCCGGTTCCTCAATGGAAAGAAGAGAGCTGACTGTCTCCGGCGAAAGGCGGTCATAAAGCTCTAAAAACCGCTCTACCAGATGGAACACCCGGCGCATGAGCACCTGTATCTTTAAATCATCTTCACATGGAATATCGTCTGCCCGAACCACATCAACCTCGACCAGCTGTTCAAGGTCATGAAATTGGGCGATGTATCCCCGGTGTATACCTTCTACCAGGATTCTGAGATTTCCGTCGGGAAGATTTAAAATCTGCTTTACTTCGGCGACGGTACCGAGCCCGGCAAGGTCTTCCCGGGCGGGTTCGTCTACGGTAATATCGTTCTGGTAACACAGAAAGATCAGTTTTTCCTCCTCCATGGCCCGCTTGACGGCGGCAATGGATCTGGGACGCCCCACATCAAAGTGAAGAACTGTCTCCGGAAAGACGGTCAGTCCCCGCAGAGGCACCAGAGGCAATGTCAGTCTATTTTTCGTCATAAGCCGTAAAACCTGCTTTCTTAAATTCGTTTTTGCAGATGTCGATTCCCCAAAAAGGGACAAAACATCTCAATTTATGTATTATACTATCATTAGAAGAAAATAGCAAGCACTATTTCCGTCTTTTTATGGGCAATAC
>CATVQN010000046.1 GCA_958346135.1 uncultured Eubacteriales bacterium
TTATCCAGCATCAGTTTCCGGCATCGGGCGCCGATTTCGCTGACGGTAATGCTGGAAGTATCGTCCACATAAATACCGGCCTCGCCCAAAACGGCAATGGCGTTTCCTATTTTACCCCATTCTTCATCCTTAATATCTCCTTTTTTCAGCCGCTCCGCACTAATTTTCGCCTCAGCACTCAGCAACCGGTTGGCAAGCTGGGTGCTTGGCATCTCCAGGCTGAAAATTGCCACATTTTTCTTGGCCTTTACCGCCATATTCTGAGCAATATTAAGGGCAAAGCTGGTCTTACCCATACCGGGTCTGGCCGCCAGAATAATCAGCTCTGACGGGTGAAACCCGGAGGTTCTGCGGTCAACATCAATAAACCCGGTGGGTATCCCGGTAATGGACCCGTCCTTTTTTGAGAGCATCTCTAAAAGGTCTATGCTCTCGTTTAAATACTGGCCGATATGCACCAAGCCCCGGGTGCTTCGGTTTTGGGAAATCTCAATGACGCCCTGTTGTGCAGCCGCAAGAATGTCGTCGGTCTCCTCATCTCCCCGATAGCACATCCCCCGTATCTTATCTGCCAGCTGAATCATTTTCCGCTGTACTGCCTTATCCCGGACAATATTGGCATAATACCCCACGCTGTCGGTAGAGGGAACCAAATTGGCCACCTCTACCACAAAGGCAATGCCACCAATTTTCTCCAAGCTTCCCCGCAGAATTAAATGCTCCTTTAAGGTCACCAAATCAATGGGCTTTCCCAGATTATAAAGTTCAATAATGGCCTCAAACAGTTCCTGATGCCGAGTGATATAAAAATCCTCACTCCGCACCCGATCCAGCACATCCGGGATACAGTTACGATCTAGGTAGATGGCACCCAAAACCGACTGTTCGGCCTCGTTGCTAAAGGGCATCGACATATCCACTAAGGGTTCCTCCGAATATGCCGAACTATTATTTATCTCTTCACTCATACATAATCACCCATTCCTTGCGGCAATTTCTGCGACCTTGACTATTTCAGTTCCGTAACCTCAACCCGGAAGGTCCCTGTCACTTTGGGATACAGCGTAACCTGCACCTCCCGAATACCGCAGGTTTTAATGCCATCCGGCAAATCAATTTTCCGCTTGTCCACATCGATGTTAAACTGCTCCTTCAACGCTTTTGCAACGTCCTTGGAAGTAATCGAGCCAAACAGCTTTCCTTCCTTGCCGGCCTTGGCAGTGAGTTTTACCTTAATATCCTTCATACGCTCCGCAATACTCTCCGCCTTCATCTCTTCCTGGTTGCGTCTATATTGCTCGGCGCCGCGCTTACCCTCCAGCTCATTGATAGCCTGCTTGGTAGCGACCTTTGCCAGTCCCTTCGGAAGCAAAAAGTTATTGGCATATCCATCGCTGACGTTAATCAAATCCCCTTTTTTCCCCTGGGATTTTACATCCTGTAATAAAATGACCTTCATTTGTTTTTCCTCACTTTCTTAGGCGAAAAATCGCCGTTATGATTGATGGCCGCTTTCTTCAAAGACCACCTCATTGATTGCAGCGCAGAGCTCCATCTCCGCAAAATCAAGGTTGTGGTTATGAAGCTGTGCCCCGGCAATGGTGATGTGTCCGCCGCCGCCTAGTTTTTCCAAAATCACTTGCACATTGATTGTGCCCAAAGACCGGCCGCTGATGATAATGCGGTTTCCGTCGGCCGCCAGTACAAATGCGGCCTCAATTCCACGGATATTCAGCAGCTCATCTGCCGCCTGCGCCACCACCAGTTGAACGTTCGGACACTTCTCGCGGCAGAGCGCAATGGCAATATTAGAGCGGTAAATCTTGGCGCTGCTGATAATCTTGGATCGCTGAATATAGGTTTCCAAATCGTTTCGGAACAGCCGCCGCACATTGACAGGATCTACGCCGCATTTACGAAGATAGGAGGCTGCCTCAAAGGTGCGCACACCGGTCTTAAAGGTAAAGCCTTTGGTGTCTAAGTAAATGCCGCTGTAGAGCGTCTCTGCCTCATAGGGCTTAAGGACATTGTCAATATCAATGTATTGCAAGAGCTCCGTCACCATCTCACTGGAGGAAGATACATAGGGCTCATGATAACAGAGTACCGTATTTTCAATAAATTCCTCACTGCGGCGGTGATGGTCAATCATAACCACATTTTGAATGTTCTTTAAAATACTGGGGAACTCCACAATGCTGGGACGATGGGTGTCCACTACAATCAGCAAGGTTCTCTCATCAATAAGGTCTAAAGCTCTGGCCTCGCCAATGATCCGTTCGCTATAGTCATCATGGGTCAATAGAGAGTCTAATATAACCCGGACATTGTTATGCATCCGATCCAGTGCAATGTAGGCATCCACCTTACGCTCCAGCAGCATCCGAAACAATCCTACAGACGCCCCTAAGCTGTCCGCATCGGCATTGCTGTGTCCCATAATAATCACATGAGAGGCCTGATCAGCCAAATCCCGAAGGCTATGCGCAACCACTCTGGCTTTGACCTTGGTACTCTTCTCCACCTCTCGGCTTTTAGCACCATAGAACTGGAAACCAACCGATGTCTTAACCACCACCTGATCGCCGCCGCGGCCCAACGCCATATCAAGCGCCGCTTTCGCAAACTGCTCGTTTTCCTGCAGTGTGTCCTTGGACTGTCCCACGCCGATACTGAATGTAGCCGGAATCCGATTCCCCTGCTGAATCTTCTTAACCTCGTCTAAAATGGTAAACTTCTCTTTTAAAAGCGGTGCAAACTTCGCCGTTTCAAACAGAATCAAAAACTTGTCACGCTCATAGCGGACCGCAATTCCCTCGCCCTTTTCCACCCAGGTATTGACACAGTGTTCAATCTGACCGATCAAGGCACCGTGACAGTTATTGGGCGTATTTTTAAACACTTCGTCATAGTTGTCAATCACAGCGGCACAAACCACAATCTTTTTATCGGCCAGCTGCTGGCGCATTTGATGGATCTGCGTCAAATCGGTGAAATAAATGCTGACCATCCGGCTGTCCTTGTCCGCCTGTCGTGTGGTAACCACCCGGCCTGCGGCCATATAGTCCCGTCCCTTATAGGAATATTCCTCCGGAGTGGGATCACCGTCCTCTACAAATCGGCCGAACTGCAGATCCGAGAAAATATCCTGAATGTATTCGCCGAAAAGATTCTCTCGGCCCACCATCTCCTGAAACCGGTAATTATACCATTGAATGGCGCCGCCCACCGTAGTCACAGCCATGGGTGACGGGAAATTCAGCACTGCTGCTCTGGTAACTGCCTCGCTGCAAAAGGAGAAATTCTCCAGCTGTGCAACCAGCTGCTGCTTTCGTTTTTGGACAAGAATCAGTCCTGCCACACAATAAACAGCCGCCACTATCATCTGCAAAACAGCAAGCATCCAGAGATTTCCCGGATGTCCCCAGGAAAAGAAAAAGAACAATAACCCAAAGGCAAAGAAAACCCCGGAAACCAGCAGACTGTTTTTTAAAAAAATACGTTTTGCAAGGCCTTCCATGCTATCATTCATGCCCCACACGATCCTCACCTGCCTTACGCAAATGTCTGAAATCAAAAAGTCCGTCTATGATGCCTAAGATACTCAATCCCTGTACCACCAGCGCCATCATGATATAGCCTACCAGAAACGCCGCAAAATAGACAAGAAATCTGGCATAGCCGGAATATATCTTGGCACTGAGTTTAAAATCAATCAAAGAAAGGCCGCAGACTGAAAAATATGCATACATCAGCGCTACCAAATTTTTCAGTGCAGCGGTCAGCACTGTAGAATCCTGAGAAAAAGACGAAACAAAAAACAGAATCATCGCCGCATAGCACATGGATTTTGGGGCACAGAACAGACAAAAGGGCCGGTATGGAATCCGGAGCGCCCGAACTCTGCGCAGCAGAAAAATCCCCATACTTACCGTAAAGTAAGCAAGTACCAGCGATGCCCCCAGTACAAAGGAGGGCATATACAAAAAAATCAGCGCCCGCATCTGTTCAAAGCCCGCATTCCAGATTCCGGCGAAATTCTGTGCCTGGTCTCCGCCCTGCTCCGCCAACGACCCAATCACCGGATCGGCAGCGCTTTTGACCTGATTTAAGATATCATTGATTGTATTCTCAATTCCATGGCCTCCGCCGCCGGCATTGAGCAAAATCAACTGAAGCATCAGTCCGAACAGGATCGCTCCCGCCGCCGCAAGCACCGTAGTATAGTATCCGGATTTTCGGGAGACAGCATAGCCGATCACCACACCGGGAAGCAAATCCATCACCCCGGTCAGCACGGCAGTCAAAACATTCCCGCTCAGCACAAACAAAACCAAAATCCCCACCACCGCAGCTAAAGCGGAAATTCGTGTGCCACAGCGTACGCCGAGATAAATCATCGGTGTCCCCGCAGCCACACACATGAGCAGGGACAAAGCTGGAACATAAATTCCAATCACCATCAAAAGCACCGACAGTGCCGCACAAACCGCACCGTCTGCCAGCGCCTTAGCCTTCATATTTTTCATAGTATTCCCTTCCTGACTCCAGGTGCCCCAGCAGCGCCCCCAAATCTCCAAACCGCCGCTCTAAAATATGCCGATGTGCAATGCCGTCTTTCAGCATCGCCTTCATATCGCCTTCGATATCTGAAAAGTCAACACCAAGCCTGCTGCACAAGAGATAGGTCTGGGCAATCAGCCTTGCCGCATCCCCGGTAATTCGTTCCCGGGTTTCGCTGTCAGCCACAGCCGCAATATCCCCGAACAGGTCTGTCACATTTTGAAGAATCTCTATTTTCAGCAGTTCCACTGCTTTGATATTATTGGCAATATCAATTTCCATCTGTTCTCCTCCTCCGCTTCCGCCGAATGCAAGATACACTATGGTTATTTTATTATAATAGCAAATAAACGCAGCGATTTCAACTATATTTTCAATAAAAAGGGTATTTTTTTTCAATGAAAATCTGTGATTTCTTCTTTTTCTCAAAAATATCCCGAAAATACAGCAACATAGGTCAGGCGCACTGCGCTATCTCACAGCGAATTCCATATCAAAGCCTTTTCCATTTTTAGCACACAGAAATACCATACTTCATATACTGCTTATAGATACAATTCTGTCTTAAAAAGGAGGGTTACCATCTTGCAACATCAAACCTTAGCCAGCCTTTCCCTAGATCAAAAGGCTTACATAGATCATCTTAATCTGGGCGGAGAGCTGCGCAGACGGCTGATGGACCTGGGCTTTTCTGCCGGAAATACCGTTACGCCGCTGTTTCGCAGTCCCTTAGGAGATCCCACCGCATACAGGGTCATGGGAACCGTCATTGCACTCCGTCTTGAGGATGCCGAAAAAATCTACATTCAGTCACCTGCAAAGGGGGCATTTTAATGGCTGCTCCCTGCCGCATCATTTTTGCCGGAAATCCCAATGTAGGCAAAAGCACCGTCTTTAATGCACTGACCGGACTGAAACAGCATACCGGAAACTGGTCGGGAAAAACGGTAGAGCTTGCATCAGGAGCCTTTCGGATCAGAAACCGCAGCTTTGAGCTTCAGGATCTTCCCGGCACCTACTCCATGATCTCCAATTCACCGGAAGAGGAGATAGCCCGAGATGCCATATGCTTTGGAGAAGCGGATTTTACCGTGGTAGTGGCCGATGCCACCTGTCTTGCCCGAAATCTCAACCTGGTTCTTCAAGTTATGGAGATTACTCCCAAAGTGGTGCTTTGCGTCAATCTTTTGGATGAGGCAAAGCGTAAAAATATTCTGCTGGATCTGGACGCGCTCAGCCGTCGGCTCGGGATTCCGGTAATTGGAATCACCGCCAGAGACCGCCGGGATGTTCAACGATTGAAAGAATTTCTGGCCGGACTTTATGAAGACAGCTTCCCCACTTGCATCTCCAAGCCTCCAATCGCTTATCCCGCACCTATCGAAGAAGCAATCTCGTCTGTTTCAGAAGCTATAAGCTTTCTGCCCTTCGTTCATTTCAGCCGCCGTTTTATGGCCGTAAAACTGCTGGATAATGATAAAATGGCAAAAAAGCTGCTGGACTTTTTTGCTCTGGAAGAATCCGCCAAGGCTAAAATACGCCGCGCTGCCCGTCAGGCTCAAATCCGACTGGCAGAGCAGGGAATCGACCCGGTATCTCTGCGGGATAAAATTGTGGAAAGCATTGTGGAAACCTCTAAGCAGCTGGCCGGTCTTTGTACCCGTACCATTACCCAAAACGATGCTCCGGCACAAAACCAAATCGACCGTCTGCTCACCTCCCGAAGGTTTGGGATTCCTCTGATGCTTTGCTTTTTGGGTTTGCTGCTCTGGATTACCATTTCCGGCGCCAACTATCCTTCCCAGCTGCTCATGTCCTATTTCAGCTGGCTCAAGCCCTATCTGACCGGATTTTTAACATGGCTTCGCCTCTCGCCCTTTTGGATCGGGCTGCTGACTGACGGCGTATACCAAACCACCAGCTGGGTTACGGCAGTCATGCTTCCGCCCATGCTGATTTTCTTCCCGCTGTTCACTCTTTTAGAGGATTTGGGATATCTGCCCCGGCTTGCCTTTAATTTGGACAGCTGCTTTAAACGGGCAGGCTCCTGCGGAAAACAGGCACTTACCATGTGTATGGGTCTTGGCTGCAATGCGGTGGGCGTAACCGGCTGCCGTATTATCACCTCCCGCCGTGAGCGGCTGGCTGCTATGATTACCAACTGCTTTATCCCATGCAACGGCCGTTTCTTCATGCTGATTACGCTGTCCGCCATCTTTATCGGCGGAATCTTCAGCCAAGGCATGCAATCCATTGTAGCCGCCGTTTTTTTATTGCTGCTGATTCTGGTCGGAACATTGATGACTCTGCTGGTCACCCGTCTGGTGACATGGCTATGCTTCAGGGAGGAATCCGCCCCCTTTTCTTTGGAGCTTCCGCCCTTTCGCAAACCTCAGATTGCAAAAACGCTGGTGCGTTCTCTGCTGGATCGAACGCTTCATGTGCTCAGCCGGGCACTGCGTGTCTCTGCCCCGGCAGGCGCCGTCATCTGGCTGATGGCAAACATTGACCTCGGCGGTGTCAGTCTTCTTATGCACTGCGCCGCATTCTTAGACCCATTTGCCCGGCTGCTCGGAATGGACGGCATGATTCTTCTGGCTTTTTTGTTGGCATTGCCTGCCAATGAGATTGTGCTTCCTATTTTGCTCATGGGTTATCTTTCCGCCGGACAAATGGTGGAAACCGGCAGCCTTTTAGAATTAAAGGAGCTATTGATCGTCAACGGCTGGACAGCATTGACTGCGATCAACGTGATGCTGTTCTCTCTGCTCCATTTTCCCTGTGCCACCACTCTGTGGACCATGAAAAAGGAAAGCGGAAGCTGGGGCTGGACTGCACTGGGCTTTTTGATTCCTACCGGAATCGCTGTTTTAACCTGCATGGCGGTAACCGGGGTTTGGAAACTGTGCGGTATATTCTTTTAGACCGACAAGAGCTAAATCAAAACGCCTTGCGAAACGGGTTATATTCCCACTCCGCAAGGCGTTTTTTTGATGCCGACTTCCTCATTTCTAGGGAAACACTGATTAAATATTGTGCGCAGAAAGCGCAGTCAGATTTTTCGTC
>CATVQN010000047.1 GCA_958346135.1 uncultured Eubacteriales bacterium
TTTCTCTGATTTTTCCGGTAATTCTTTGTATTTTCGGAAACCCCAGCATCAGTGAAATGATCGGTTCTTATATTGGATTTATTCTGTTGTGGGGCGCTTTTATTTCCATTGGCCTGTTTATCTCGGCTTTGACCGAAAGCCAGATGATTGCAGCGGTCATTACCTTTGGCGTCTTGCTTTTGGTATATTATGTGGATTGGATTGCCATGAACTTCTCCAATGCCACGCTGCAGAAGGTGATACAGTGGTTTTCCCTGATGAGCCGGTATGACGAATTTCAAAACGGTATCTTAAACGTAGTGAATATCGTCTATTATCTGAGCTTTATCGGAATCTTCCTGTTTTTGACGGTACAGGTGATTCGCCGCCGTCAGTACAGTGATACCAAGTTTCGGATTAACAATGCCGTTGTCACTGCCGCAGTGGTTGCGGGCGTTCTTCTGGTAAACGGCATTGTGACCACCCTGGGCAGCAAGCTTCCCATGAAGGTGGATATGACCCAGGACAAAGTCTATGAATTTTCCGCCCAGACCAAGGAGGTTATGACAGAACTAAACGAACCGGTGGAGGTCTATGCGCTGTACCCCGACAGTATGAGCGGAGAACTGGTCTCTGCCATTAAGGAATACTTAAAGCAGTATCAGGAAATGAGCAGCTATTTGCATGTGACCTATGTGGATCCCTATGAGGATCCGGCTTTTGCCCGGAAATACGGACAGGATGCCGGAGTGGGAACGGTGATTGTTCAAAAGGGAGAAAAGTTTAAAACCATTCCCCTTAGCCAGCTGTACCGGCAGAGCCAGACTGGTACGGTATCCATCAATATGGAAAAACAGGTCACCAGTGCCATCCGCTATGTTGCCGGTACCGGCCAGGCGGTAAAGGCATACATGATTACCGGCCATAACGAATATGAAAGTCAGCAGTTAAAGTCCGCACTGACCGATGAGGGGTATGAGGTGGATTCCTTAAATCTGGCTGCTGCTGAAATTCCGGAGGATGCGTCGGTGCTGATTTCCATGGCGCCATCGGTAGATTTTACGGCTGAGGAGCGTGACGCTTTAGATGCCTATTTGTTAAAGGGCGGAAAGGCAGCCTTTGTCTTTACTGCCGGAAATCCGGCAATGGAACGTCTCGGCGGTTATTTGCAGGAGTGGGGAATCACTGTAAACGGCGATTTTGCCTACGAGGGCGACAGCAGCAAGGCCATGCGCAGCAACTACGGCGTGCCGGTTCCCGCACCCCAGATGCAAAAGCATACCATTACTGAAAAGCTGATTGACAGCGATATTCCTTTTGCGGCACCGGCCTCCTGTTCCTTTACCTTAAACGAGAACAATCTCCAGCACACCTATTTGACGGCACTGCTGAAAACCTCTAAAAATTCTTGGGGGATTACCGATTTGAACCGCACCGGTACGGAAAAGGCAGAGGGTGACATCAGCGGACCGTTGACCCTGGCGGCCATTTCCGAAAAGAGTGACGGTTCCGGCGGTGCAGTATTTGTGATTGGTTCTCTGCAGGCGGTAGAGACCCAGGGAATTTTGGATAACGCCAGCTACAGCAACGGTGATATGCTGCTCAACAGTTTTTCCTACCTGACGGATAAAAACGACGCACTCAATATTCGGGCTAAGATTATCAGCGCTGAGAGTCTGACCATGACGGAGGCGCAGGTAAAGGCAATCTCGGTTGTGCTCCAGTATGTACTGCCGATCTTGATTCTCCTTGCAGGTCTGGTGATATGGCTGAGAAGGAGGTACCTGTAATGCGCGCAAAAAAGAAGATGATCCGTAATATTATCATTGCGGTTCTGGCGCTGGGTATTCTGAGTGCCGGTTACTATTTTGCTGTTAAATGGGAGCCAAAGGCGAAGGATACTGATACAGCGTCATCGAAAACTGCATCTGACATGATTTCCCTGTTTCAGGCTGAGACTGACAGTGTACGTTCGGTTATGGTTTCCAATCCGCAGCAGACGTACACACTGCTTCAGGATGATGAAGGCAATATCTCTATCCCGGAGCTTTCGGATATACCTTTCCGGCAGATCAGCTTAAAAAGTGCTTTTTCCGGATTTTTGAGTATAAGCTCGGATCGGGAGATTACCGGCGACAGAAACCGGGCGGCAGAATTTGGACTGGATCGAAAAGATACATCCCTTACCATTACCTTAAAGGATGGTACTAAAACGGTGCTTTGGGTAGGCGATACGCTGCCGGGAGAGAATGGACGTTATTGTATGATAGAGGACGGAGATGCCATTTATACCCTGTCATCCTCCAAGGCAGATGCACTTCTGCAGTCCACCAACCGTTATCGGGATACCGATTTGTTTACGATAGATACATCGGCAGTGACTGAGGCGGCAGTCAGCCGCGGCGGTGCGGACTTCATTAAAATCCGGCGCTCAACGGAGGAGGATCAGCCGCAGAACGCCTATCAGCCAAGCTGGATTATGGAAACGCCCTGTCCCGGTGAGGCTGCTGCCGATGACAGAGTGGGTGAGCTTTTGGCGAACTTTTCTGCAGTGAAGATTTCTGACTTTGTTGACGATCATCCCACTGATTTGAATCAGTACGGACTGGGCAGTGATGCCTATGTGCTGACCGTGACGGCCGGAGAGGAAAGTCACCGGCTTCGTATCGGTGCTGCAGCCGAAAACGGTGTTTATATCCAGTATGGAGATACTCCTTTTGTCTATTTGGGAGATAGAGCCTATCTGGATGCGGTCAACAATTTGGATCCCATGCTTTATGTGCAGAAATTTGTACATCTTGCCATGATTGATGATGTGGCCTCTGTGACGGTTTGGAAGGACGGAGCTACCTGTACCCTGGAAATCGGCGACGGTACAGAGGAGGAAAATCCGGATAAATATAAGATAAACGGTGCAGCGGTCAAGGCGGATAATTTCAAAAAGATCTATCAGCAAATTATCGGTATTTTGTATGTCAATACGGCAGAGAAGCCGGCAGCGGGGCAACCCTTTATGACGGTGACCTATCAGTATAAGGACGGGCATAGTGATGTGAGCCGATACTATAACTACGATGAGCGGTATTATCTGGCAGAGCGCAGCAGCGGCCAACAGTTTACCGTATTAAAGAGTACCCTGAATGATTTGTTTGCAACCCTTGATGCCAATGCATCAGCACAGTAAGAAAAGAACTGCGATGACGAGATGTTGTCGCAGCTCTTTTTTTAGGCGAAAAGTGCTTTGCGCCGCAGGCGCATATCTCGCAAAAAGGTGGTAGCGACAGGGAGCCGTTGCGAGTGCGCTTGCAAGCGAGCAGGAGAGCGGAGCGGGGCTTTTTGCGAAAGAGGAGGAGCAAGGGAGCGGGCGGAAGTTTTTCTTGACAAAGAAAAACGGAGCAAAGCGAACTTTGCTCCGACGTGGAGCAGGCGATGGGAATCGAACCCACAACCTCAGCTTGGGAAGCTGATGTTTTACCACTAAACTACGCCTGCACAAATATTGTATTTAGTATATCACGTTCCCCAATCAATGTCAAGACGCAGAAAAAGAAAATGTTTTAAACGCAGTTAAGGCCGTTTTTTTCCGGAGTTTACCATAAAAATTCCGATGCAGACCAGCAGTAAAGAGACCGGATATTGCCAATGCCAGATGTTTTCTCTTAAGAAAATGGCTGACAGCAGCGTGCCGGATACGGGAATAATAAAGTTAAAAACACTGAGACTGCCCAGCGGGTTATTTTGCAATAGTGCAGTCCAGACCGTAAATGCAACCGTAGAAAGCAGAATCAAATATCCAAGGACAAGGATTCCTGCAGGGGTTATGACGGGCAGACGGCCGCCGCCCAAAAGACCGATGAGAATCAGCATGCCGCCGCCCAAAAGAAGGTTATAGCCGGTAACCGTGGCAGAATCGTTGTTTTGTACCGCCTTTTTACTTATGGCAGAGCCTATTACAAAGCAGGCGGCAGCAATGAGGATGAAACCCTCGCCAAAGATAGAAAAGCCGGCATTTTGATTGCGAAACGTCACGAAAAGTACACCGAGAAATCCCAGCAGACAACCGCTTATTTTTTGAAAGGTCAGTTTCTCATCGGCATAGAGAAAATGAGCCAGTATGACCGACATAAAAGTGGTGGTGGAATTGAAAATGGAACCGTTAGAGCCGGTGGTGTGAGAAAGTCCAATATAAAAGAAGAGGTATTGCAATGTTGTATAAATGATAGCCATTAGCAGCACCAGATGCCTGCTGCCCTTGCGGACAACGGGAATTTTGCGCTGACCCACCGCAGTCAGGCATAAAACCAACAGCCCGGCGCAGAAAAATCGGATTCCGGCAAAAAGAATCTTATAAAACAGCTGATTGTCGATTTGGAACAGCGTATAGCCTATTTTAATAGCAGGATAGGCGCTTCCCCATAGGATGTTACAAAAGATTGCCAGAAGGACGGCGGTTAGACTAAGTCCCGCCTTGTGCGGGGATGAGGATGTATGCATGGTTTTGGTTCCTTTCTGTATTTTTCGATACGGATATTTTATGGATGCAGCTGCTTTCGATACCGCCCCGGGGCTGTGCCAAACTGCTTTTTGAACACTTTGGAAAAATGAAGGGCATCAAAATAGCCGGATAACGCAGCGGCCTCGGCCACGGATTTTCCCTGTTTTAAGTATTGTACGGATTGCGTCAGCCGGGTCTGGATTAAGAACTCCTGCAGCGTCATGCCAAAAGCGGCCTTAAACCGCCGTGTGAGATAACGCCGGTCAATCCCTATGATCTTAGCCAGTTTTTCTATCGTGACGGGATGCATATAGTTGCTGCGGATATAGTCTGCCGCCTGCTGTTCATAGCTGGGCTGCGGCCGCTCCTGCTCCAGCAGAAATGCGAGAAGAAGAAAGACTTGACCTGCCACAAATTCCTCCCGGGTACCGGTAAACTCCAGAGCTTGTTTCAGCTTGAAAAAGGTATCCTGAGAATAAGCCTGAACCGGGCTTGTTAAAAGCTCCAGTTGGCGGGATAGCCGGCCGTCAAAGCCCACCCAGATATAGCTCCAGGGATCGTCTGTATCTGCGGTGTATACAGTGGTCTGGCCGGGACGAATGACAAAAATTTCTCCGGCAGATACCGGAAATTCCCCCTGTTCACTACAAAAGACGCCTTTTCCGGAACAGATATAATGAATCAAGTAATAGTTCCGGATAGAAGGACCGAAGCTGTGTGCGGGCGCACAATCCTCCCAGCCCAGATCCAAAGGATTTAGCTCCTGAAAATTCCGATTGATCAGAGGAACACTGGTTTGCATAGACCATCACCTCAAGCGATACCATAGATTTGGTTACATTATAACATAAAATAGTTACCTCATGCAATTCCCTTTTAAAAAAAAGACTGTTATACTGAAATAAATTTAAAACAGGAGGAATTTCCATGATAAAAGTAACTTTTATGGGTGCGGGCAGTACTGTGTTTGCAAAAAACGTACTGGGCGATATTATGCTTTGTGACGCAACACAGCATTGCGAGATTGCACTTTATGACATTGATAAGGAACGGCTGGAGGAGTCGGAGCTTTTGCTCCATTCCCTGAATAAAAACTGTAACGAGGATCGTGCGGTGATCAAAGCCTATCTGGGGGTTGAAAACCGTCGTGAGGCGCTGCAGGGAGCAGATTTTGTGGTGAATGCGATCCAGGTGGGCGGATATGAGCCCAGTACGGTAATCGATTTTGAAATCCCCAAAAAATACGGTTTAAGACAGACCATTGCCGATACCTTGGGGATCGGCGGTATTTTCCGGGGACTGCGTACCATTCCGGTTCTGCGGGATTTTGCTGAGGATATTGAAGCGGTATGTCCTAATGCTTGGTTTCTTAACTATACAAACCCCATGGCAATTCTCAGCGGTTATATGCAGCGGTTTACCTCGGTGAAAACGGTGGGACTTTGCCACAGTGTCCAGGTCTGCACCTCCGGCCTGCTGAAGAAGCTGGAGATTCCCGCAGAGGGCGTAACCGATAAAATTGCCGGAATCAATCATATGGCATGGCTGCTGGAGGTTCGGGATAAGGACGGAAATGATCTTTATCCCAGGATTAAGGAGCTGGCCGCCAAAAAGAATGCCGAGGAAAAGCACGACGATATGGTGCGCTTTGAGTACATACGCCGGCTTGGCTATTACTGCACCGAGAGCAGTGAACATAATGCGGAGTATAATCCTTTCTTTATTAAGCCCAACTACCCGGAGCTGATTGAAAGATACAATATTCCCTTAGATGAATACCCCCGTCGCTGCAGAGAGCAGATTCAAAACTGGAAGAAACAAAAGGAAGAGCTGTTTGCCGGCGGTGAAATCAAGCACGAAAGAAGCCGGGAATACGCCTCTAGGATTATCGAGGCCATGGTGACCAATGTTCCTTATAAAATCGGCGGCAATGTGGTCAATTCCGGCTTGATTACCAATCTTCCGACAGATGCCTGTGTAGAGGTTCCGTGCCTGGTAGATGCCGGCGGTGTTCTGCCGACGTATGTGGGAGCGCTGCCTACCCAGCTTGCAGCCATGAATCAGACCAACATCAACGTTCAGCTGCTGACGATTGAAGCCGCAGTGGAAAAGAGCCGTGAAAAGGTTTATCAGGCGGCTATGATGGATCCGCATACCGCTGCAGTTCTGTCCTTGGATGATATCGTTGCTATGTGTGACGAATTGATTGAGGCGCATAATGCCGCAGGATTCCCTGTGCTGGTATAAAGAGCCGAAAGGAAAACATGATAAGGCGAAAGGCCGGGAAAAGCGCATGTCTTTTCCCGGCCTTATGTTGCTTTACATTCCATTTTGCTCAAACGGTAAGGCTTAACTTGGACCTATAAATCGGTCAGTTTTATAGCATAAAAGAGTCTTGATTTAAGTTTTTTAATATGATATAAATGAATCAAAAGGGTTAATGAACAGGAGGGGAGGTAGCATGAGGATTATCAATTTTGGTTCCTGTAACATTGATTATGTGTATCGTGTTTCACATTTTGTAAAGGCAGGAGAAACCATTGGTGCCGAGGAGCTGAACCGTTATCCGGGCGGCAAGGGATTAAATCAGTCCATTGCGATTGCCCGGAGCGGGACGAAGGTATACCATGCGGGCTGTATCGGAAAAGACGGGAAGTTTTTGAGGGAGCTTCTGGCAGATGCGGGAGTTGATGTTTCTTATCTGAAAACCATTGATGCATCCACGGGTCATGCGATTATCCAGGTGGATGATAAAGGGGAAAACAGTATTATTCTGCATGGCGGTGCCAATCACGGGATAAGCCGGGATTATATGGATACGGTGCTGGAAAACTTTACTTCCGGCGATGTTCTGGTGCTGCAAAACGAAATCAATCATCTTGACTATATCATAGAACGTGCGTCAGACAAGGGGATGCAGATTATATG
>CATVQN010000048.1 GCA_958346135.1 uncultured Eubacteriales bacterium
AATAAGATAGGAGGTATTGAGAATGGCTTTATTTGAGAGTTATGAGAGAAGAATCGATCAGATCAACGCAGAACTGGCAAAGCATGGTATTTCTTCTATCGAAGAAGCAAAACAGATCTGTGATGACAAGGGTATCGACGTATACAAGATGGTAAAGGAAATTCAGCCCATCTGTTTTGAAAATGCTTGCTGGGCATATACGGTAGGCGCAGCGATTGCAATTAAGGACGGCGTTAAAGACGCTGCCGAGGCTGCGGAAAAAATCGGTCTGGGTCTTCAGTCCTTCTGTATTCCCGGTTCCGTTGCAGATGACCGTAAGGTAGGTATCGGCCATGGTAACCTGGGTGCAAGACTGCTCCGGGAAGAAACCAAGTGTTTTGCCTTTCTGGCAGGCCATGAATCCTTTGCGGCAGCAGAAGGTGCAATCGGTCTGGCCAAGAGTGCCAACAAGGCCAGAAAAGAGGATCTTCGGGTTATCCTAAACGGCCTCGGCAAAGACGCCGCACAGATTATCTCCAGAATCAACGGCTTTACTTATGTGCAGACACAGTTCGATTACTACACCGGTAAGGTGAACGTTGTGAAGGAAATCGCTTATTCAAACGGTGAGCGGGCAAAGGTTCGTTGCTATGGTGCGGATGACGTTCGGGAGGGCGTGGCCATTATGCACTTAGAGGGCGTTGACGTATCAATTACCGGTAACTCCACCAACCCCACTCGGTTCCAGCATCCGGTTGCAGGAACCTATAAGAAAGAATGCATTGAACAGGGTAAGAAATACTTCTCTGTTGCTTCCGGCGGCGGTACCGGCAGAACCCTGCATCCGGATAACATGGCGGCAGGCCCGGCTTCTTACGGCATGACCGATACCATGGGACGTATGCATTCTGACGCACAGTTTGCAGGTTCCTCCTCCGTTCCGGCACACGTTGAGATGATGGGACTTATCGGAATGGGTAATAACCCCATGGTTGGCGCTACTGTTGCGGTTGCGGTTGCTGTGGAAGAGGCTATGAAATAGCAGTAAATATTAAGTGTTAAGGGATTTGTGCAATAGCGTCACAAATCCCTTTTTTGTGAGGTTACGGCGTTTTCATTAACAGCAATGGAGAAATTTATATTTTTTAAAAAATCTCGGATAAAATAGGGACGATTTAAGGTTGTATTTGGACAAGTTTTATAGTATACTATAAAAAAGACAGTAATTCGTAACAGGAGGAGAAGAGAGCATGGATTATAAGCAGGAATATCAAAGATGGCTGGATATGGCAGATGCTGAGACGGTAAAAGAATTGACTGGGATTGCCCAAGATGAGAACGAAATCAAAGACCGTTTTTATCGGACGCTGGAGTTTGGGACCGCAGGACTGCGGGGTGTTCTCGGCGCCGGCTCAAATCGAATGAATCGGTATGTAGTCGGTCAGGCAACCCAGGGACTTGCCAATCAGCTGCTGGCAACCAATCCCGAAGGAGCTGCGCTTAGCGTGGCAATTGCCTATGACAGCCGGCACCAGTCGGATGTTTTTGCAAAAGAGGCGGCGAACATTCTGGCGGCAAACGGCATTAGAGCCTATTTGTTTGAGGAACTCAAACCGGTGCCGGAGCTCTCTTTTGCGGTACGGTATAAACAAGCAACGGCAGGTATCGCAGTGACGGCAAGCCACAATCCAGCCAAATATAACGGTTATAAGGTCTATGGCGCAGACGGTGCGCAGCTAAACCCTGAGCTGGCGACCATTGTGCTTTCCGAGATGGAAAAAACGGATATGTTTACTGATGTGAAAAGGTGCGATTTTGACAAAGCAGTAGCCGACGGCATGATTGTTTGGATGGGTGACGATGTGGAGGAGGCTTATCTTGATAAGGTGCAGGAGCAGTGCATCAATCCGGAATTGGCAAGAGAAAAAGGAAGTACCCTGAAATTTGTGTATACGCCCTTCCACGGTGCAGGCAATAAACCGGTCCGTAAGATTTTAAACCGTGTGGGTTTTACCAACGTGACAGTAGTAAAAGAGCAAGAACTACCGGATGGTGACTTCCCTACGGTAAAATCTCCGAATCCGGAGAATAAGGAGGGATTTGCGCTGGCTATCGGTTACGCCCGAGATTGCGGTGCAGATCTGATCGTGGGTACCGATCCGGACTCTGACCGGGTTGGAATTTTGGTGAAGGATGAAACGGGAGAGTATGTTTCTTTTACCGGAAACCAGGTGGGCGCACTGCTGACAGAGTATATTCTGAGCAGCTTAAAAGAGCGGGGACAGCTCCCGTCAGACGGCTATGTGGTGAAAACCATTGTGACAACCAATATCATCAAGGAGATATGCAAGGCTTACGGGGTTGGTATGAAGGAGGTGCTGACCGGATTTAAATTTATCGGTGAAAAAATCAAGGAGTCCGAGGAGACGGGAGTCGGCACATATCTTTTCGGCTTTGAAGAAAGCTATGGGTACTTAAAAGGAACCTATGCAAGGGACAAGGATGCTGTGGTTGCAGTCATGCTGATTGCCGAGATGGCGTTGTACTACCAGGAAAAAGGCAGCTCGATTTTTGAACAGATGGATAAGATTTACCAAAAATACGGATATTATCGGGAACAGGTAGAGTCTGTTACCATGGAGGGAATTGAAGGCCTGGAAAAAATCCAGAATATTATGAAAGAAATTCGGAAAAATCCACCAGCTGTCATTGCCGGAAAGAAGGTGCTGGCGGTTCGGGATTATGCATCCTCCATTCGTACCGATAAAGTGACCGGTGAGGAGGAGAAAATTCTGTTGCCTGTCTCCAATGTGATTTATTTAGAGCTTGAGGACGATAATAACTTCATCATCCGTCCTTCGGGTACCGAGCCAAAGATTAAGCTATACTGTCTCTTAAAGGGCGATACTTTGCAGGAGGCGGAGCGGCTTGCAGCTTTGGTAAAAGAGGATATTAAAGCACTGATTGATTAGACGAATCGTAAAGAACGACCGATCTCTATCGGCCGTTCTCTTTCTTTTCTCTGCGTCGCTCCAACCATTCCCACAGGAGAACCACACTCCATAATACGCCGATGGCAATGGCAGAAAACACAATTCCCACAAGAGCGCCGGCCAGCAGCATTCGAGTCGTGGGGATAAAAATTGGCACAGAGGCATCTGCAAAAGCTGGAGCGGATACGGGAAAGAAATGCAGCAGCAGTACAGTTAGACCAAAGGCGAGAATTGCCTGGGTGCATTTTCCCAAGATGTAGGGCTTTAGCGACAGCCCGGCAGGAAGAATAATCCCGGCGGTTTGTAAAAGCACCGAAAGACCGGAGAGTGCGAGAAAAAAGGAGATGACAGGCAGCAGGAAATCTCCCAGAAGGGTGCCGGTGTTTAAGAGCTCCCGGATTCCGCCGGTAATTTCCAGAAGTCCGTACAGAAAAGGGAGCATCGGCTGTTTTGGCAAAGCCGCAGTTACCACGGCAAAGAATATCACAAATCCACAGATCTTTAGGATGGAATCTACGGCATCTGCCACGGCTGTGCCAATGGCATAGACAGCGGTTTTTCCGTCGGGAGCCACCGGCAGGGCGGCGGGTGCAGAGGAAGGCGCTGATTTTCCGTAATGGCGAAAGAATATTCCGGTTAGAAAAGCGGCTGTGATATGGGCGATATAAAGGAGAACCCCCAGCCGTTGATGATGCAGCATTCCGATTCCGACAGCGCCAAGCACAAATAAAGGCCCGGAATTGCTGCAAAAGGTCAAGAGACGTTCCGCTTCGGTTTTGGTACAGCTGCCGGAGGTATAAAGTCCGGCAGCACAGGAAGCACCGATGGGATAGCCGCTTACCACGCCCAGCACCGCTGCCAGCGCACCGCAGCCGGGAACCCCGAACAGAGGCCGCATCAGTCGTGATAGACGGCGGCTGAGCATATTGGCTAAACCCAGTGAGATAAAGAGATTGCTGCAAATAAAGAAGGGAAACAGGGATGGAATTACCACGTCCAGACACAGCGCTACTGCGGATTTGGCGGCGCCGACGCAGCTTACGGGACGGATGATCATTGCTGCGGCCAGGTAAAGCAGACATAGGGTGAGGGTTGTTTTCCAAAATCGCTCCATAGGTTTTCGACCTCCTGAAAAAGAACTTCTCTTTCAATGTATTCATGTTTTGTCCGATTTACGCATAAAATGATTGCAGATAACAATTTTATTGCAGGGAGGTTTTCCCTATGTCAAAACGCCGAGAACAAGAACCGCAGGAGGATAGGACCACCGTCCGGGAAAAACTTGCGGATTCCATTGATGTTTCAAAGGAGGTCCTGCTGGATACCATTTTACTCTCTATGATTGGGGAGCGGGAGCTGACGGTGGAGAATTATAAAAGTATTATTGAATATACCGATACCTGTATCCGGATTAAGGCAAATCCTTATCCTCTTAAAATTACGGGAACGGGATTGGAGATTCGAAATATCACTCGGGAGCTTCTCTATATCACGGGCAGGATTCACAGCTTTGCATTCTGCCGCAGCTAGTTCTATCTATACCATAGGGACTTAACGCCCAGAGGAAGGAGACGGGAATGCGATTTATTGACCTGGTTCATAATCTGGATGGTTATGTGACCATCCAGGCGGAGGGCTTTTTCTTAGAACGGTTTTTAAATATTTGCAGTCATCGGGAGCTGGAAATCTGGAATGTGCGTCGCTGCGGAGGACAACGCTTGACGGCGGATATGTCACGAAATTCTTTTATCCGCCTTCGCCCCATTTGCAGCCGTACCAAAACCTCTGTGAAAATTCAGCGGCGTCATGGTTTGCCCTTTTTTTTGCATCGGTATCGAAAACGCCGTTTCGCTTTGATTGGGCTTTTTCTGACCATTGCATTGCTCTGGTACTGTTCCGGACATATCATGGGCATTACGGTATTTGGAAACCAGAGAATCCCCACAGACGAGGTATTAACCCATTTAGCAAGCGCTGGCGTATCTTTGGGGAAGCCGGCTCATAATTTGGATTCCTCGACTATCCGCAACCGCCTGATGCGGGATTTGGATGACCTGGCTTGGGTAGGAATCAATATTAACGGATCCCGAGTCTATGTGGAGGTGGTGGAGCGGCTGGAGAAGGAGCCGGGTGTTGCTATGGATCAGCCCTGCAATCTGGTGGCACTCAAAGACGGCATTATTGATTCGGTAGAGGCACGAAACGGTCAGACTATGGTAAAGCCGGGAAGCGGCGTTTGTCAGGGGGATGTGTTGGTCAGCGGGATTATGGACAATGCTGCCCGTGGTTATCGCTATGTTCATGCCTATGGTCAGGTTTTTGCCAAAACCCGTTATACTGCCAGCGGAGAATATCCGCTAAAATACGATGAAGCCTTGGCTACGGGCGCTGAGAAAAATCGCTACACGCTGCGATTTTTAAATGCCAAAATTCCGCTTTTCTTGGGAAAAGACGCACCCTATACCGATTACTGTATGGAGGAGACGCAGCGGGAATACCGTCTGCCGGTGGAGTCTGTTCCGTCTTTGTTTGTGACAAAACAGAGTTATCGAGAGCAGCAAATGATACATAAGACCAGGACGGCGGAGGAGGCACTGGATTTTGGAAAAAATGAACTTTGCGAGAAATTAAAGACAAAAATTCCAGAGGGCGCATCGGTGATAGATCAGGAGTTTTCCTCCACCCTGACCGAGCGGGAGACGGTGGAGGTGACCGTGACGCTGATTTGTCGGGAAAACATTGCGACGGAGATGCCGCTGGATGTCACCGAGGAAATGTTGCAGGAAAACGGCGAGGCACAGGCTGAAAAGCAATAAAATGAAAAAAATGCGGCAAACTAAGGCTATGGTGAAAATTAGCCTGTGACAGACGCCCATTTCATGGAAAAACTGTAGTTTTTTTCATTGACAAAAAGGCTTGGGTAGATTATGATAAAAGCAGCGGAAATCAAAAGAAAAATCGAGGTAGCTACATGGAACGATTCATAGAAGTAGAGAGAATGGAATTGCTGATTAACCTGTTCGGCAGCTTTGATGAGAATGTGAAACTGATTGAAAAGGAGCTGGATGTTGCCATTATCAACCGAGGCTCTGAAATCAAGGTGGCAGGTGAGCCGGAGAGTGTGGATCGGGCGCTCAGCGTGATTCAAAATCTGCTTGCCATTGCGGGCAGGGGTGATACGATTGGCGAACAGGAGGTTCGCTATGTTATGTCCCAGATTGAGGCCGGCAATGGCGAGAAGCTGGAGGAGTTGGGAAAGGATGTCATTTGTATCAGCACCCGTGGAGTTCCCATCAAGGCCAAGACTCTGGGGCAAAAGCAATATTTACAGGCCATAAAGGAAAACAGCATCGTTTTTGGTATCGGCCCTGCCGGAACCGGAAAGACATACCTTGCAGTTGCGGCGGCGGTGGCGGCCTTTAAGAGTAAGGAAATTGATCGGATTATTCTGACTCGTCCGGCCATTGAGGCGGGAGAGAGTCTGGGTTTTCTGCCCGGTGATATGCAGGAGAAGGTGGATCCTTATCTTCGGCCTCTTTATGATGCACTGGGTGAAATGATGGGCTATGAGGTCTTTCACAAGAATCTGGAACGGGGACTTATTGAGGTTGCGCCACTTGCTTATATGCGCGGCCGTACTCTGGACAATGCCTTTATCATTTTGGATGAGGCACAGAATACCACCCCCGAACAGATGAAGATGTTTTTAACCCGTATGGGATTTTCCTCCCGCATTGTGGTGACCGGGGATATTACCCAGATTGACCTGCCCAGAGATAAAAAATCCGGGCTGAAGGATGCAGAGATGATTTTGAAAAATATAGAGGGTATCGGTTTTATTTACCTGGATGAGCGGGATGTTGTACGTCATCCCATGGTACAGCGGATCGTGAAAGCCTATGAGCGAAAAGAATTGGAGCGGGAGAGAGCGGCCAAAAACAGACAAAGACGTGACAGTAGCCGCTGAATATGTGCGGAGGAAATGGTATGAAAATCAGTTTTTTAAATCAGCAAGATAAGTATCCCCTATCTGCCGCTCTTCGGAAGCTGATGGAGAAGGCGGCAAGGACAAGCCTTGATTATATGGGGTTTCGGACGGATGTGGAGATTAGCGTCATGCTTACAGATAATGAGGGAATCCGGTCTTTGAATGCCATGCACCGAAACATTGACCGGGAGACAGATGTCCTTTCTTTTCCCATGTTTGAATATGATGAAAACGGTGAAATCGTTGAAGAATATGCAGAGTTTGGCGATCAGGGGGAGCTTTGCCTGGGAGATATTGTGATTTCGCTGGAGCGCGCAGCCGAGCAGGCAGAGGAATACGGACATTCCTTTGAACGGGAGGTAGGCTTCCTGACGGTTCATTCCATGCTGCAC
>CATVQN010000049.1 GCA_958346135.1 uncultured Eubacteriales bacterium
CTGCAATGGGGACAGATGTAGTCATCAGGAATATTGCATTCACCACGACGTTTTACAGGAGTAATAATAACATCATATTTCCATTTTATGTATGCAATAAAGTCTTTGTAATACCATCGTTCTTGTGGCTGAAGCTTCTCTTTCTTAATTAGAGGTGGCTCATCAACTTTAAATTTCTGATACTCGGGCGAATTGGAATCATCAAAAATCCATTGTCTGAGAGGTATGTGCTTGCAGATAAATTTAAAAAGAAAAGAAATTATTTGCAAAAGGTATTGATTTTGAATAAGTAAATATTGTATAATTGAGTTCATAGCAATGGTCTCCTTTTGGACTGTTTGTTTAATTGTGGGTGCAACTCAATTATACAGCAAAAGGGAGGTTATTGCTATATTTTTATGCAAAAATCGTGAAACCTCCCGAAAAATCAAGGTTTTAACAATAGTTAAAATAAAAAAACGGGGTGTCAATTTGACACTACCACTTAAGGATTGGAGGCGAAAAGATATGAAGAATAGTAACATGGCGGCGCTGCCGGCAGAGGTGCAGGCGTTGGCAGAGCTGTGCATGAAAAATGATCGAATTGATCCGGAGCTTTATACCAAATATAATGTAAAACGCGGACTTCGGGATTTGCAGGGAAAAGGTGTGCTGACCGGCTTGACTGAGGTTTCCGAAATCTGTGCCAGTAAAGTGGTAGACGGAGAGGAGGTTCCCTGCGAAGGAGAACTGTATTACCGGGGATATGATGTGAAACAGCTGGTACAAGGATTTATTAAGGACAACCGTTACGGCTTTGAAGAGACGGTGTACCTGCTTCTGTTCGGGGAACTTCCCAATGCGGAGCAGCTCAAGACATTTCAGGGAATTTTGGGAAAATACCGAACTCTGCCGGTAAACTTTGTTACCGATATTATTTTAAAAGCACCGAGTCCGGATATGATGAATACGCTGGCTCGGTCGGTTTTAACCTTATACTCCTATGATGTGCGGGCGAATGATATTTCCATTCCGAATGTATTGAGGCAGTGCCTGGAGCTGATTGCGCTGTTTCCGGTTATTTCGGTTTATGGTTATCAGGCCTATTCCCATTACCATAAAGGAAAGAGTCTGTTCATTCATCAGCCGCGGGAGGAATTGTCCACGGCGGAAAATATTCTGCATCTTCTGCGCCCGGATGGTGACTATACGCAGCTTGAGGCTAGAATTTTGGATCTTGCTTTGGTGCTTCAGGCAGAGCACGGCGGTGGTAACAATTCGACCTTTACCACACATGTGGTATCCTCATCCGGAACCGATACCTATTCGGTGATAGCATCCTCCTTAGGTTCTTTAAAAGGGCCTAGGCACGGCGGTGCCAACATCAAGGTGGTACAGATGTTTAATGATATGAAGGAGCATATCTCCGACTGGACGGATGATGATGAAATCCGCAGCTATCTCAGAAAGATGCTGGCCGGCGAGATCTTTGATCGAAGCGGTTTGATCTATGGTATGGGGCATGCGGTGTATTCTCTGTCGGATCCCCGTGCGGACATCTTTAAAGAATTTGTAAAAGAGCTGTCTGAGGCCAAGGGCTATGCAAAGGAATATGACTTGTATGAGAGAATTGAGCGGATTGGGCCGGAAGTGATTTCGGAAAAGCGGAAGATTTATAAAGGCGTCAGTGCCAATGTGGACTTTTACAGCGGCTTTGTCTATCGGATGCTGGGACTGCCGGAGGAGCTGTTTACGCCGATTTTTGCCATTGCCAGAATTGCTGGCTGGAGCGCACACCGCATTGAGGAGTTGGCGAATGCCGGTAAGATTATTCGCCCGGCCTATAAGGCAATTGCGGAGCATCGAGAGTATTGTCCCATGAATAAGAGATGAGACGGCGCTCTTGTGGTATGAAAAGCAAAACAAAAAACCCCGCCTGATATTTGGAGGCGGGGTTTTGTGATTCGGGTATTAGAGGAGCTCCTTGGCAAGTGCGGCAAGCTGCGCACGGCTGTCCGCAGTTAAAGCGGATTTGATCTGTACCGTAGTATCGGTAAAGGTCAGGTTTTTGCAGGGCGCCAACATGGTCCGCATGGTCTTTGCCGCAGCGGGTGCCCAAGAGCCGTTTTCAATCAGACCGATGGTACGGTTCTGGAAATTTCTCGAAACCAGATGATGCAGGAAGGTATGCATATCGGGGAATATATCATTGCAATATGTCGTAGTAGCCAGAACAAGTTTCTCATAGCGGAAGGCGTCCTCTATCGCCTCAAACATATCACAGCGTGACAGATCAAAAACACTGACTTTCGTGCCGCAGTTTTCTTTCAGAAGCCGTTCTAATTCCTCCACAGCCGCCTTGGTATTGCCGTAAACAGAGGTGTAGGCAATGACGATTCCCTCGCTTTCGGCGCGGTAAGAGGACCAGATGTCATAAAGATTTAGATAATATCCCAGGTTCTCTTTCAGTACCGGCCCGTGCAGCGGACAGATGATTTGAATATCCAGTGCAGCTGCTTTTTTCAAAAGTGCCTGTACCTGCATGCCATACTTGCCCACGATGCCGGTATAATAGCGGCGTGCCTCGCATGCCCAGTCCTCCGGAACATCCAGAGCACCGAACTTTCCAAAGCCGTCTGCCGAAAAAAGAACCTTGTCATAGCTGTCATAGCTGACCATGACCTCAGGCCAATGTACCATGGGTGCAGCCAGGAAGGTCAGTGTGTGCCGGCCCAATTCCAGTGTGTCGCCATTCTTGACAACAACCCGATCTTTCGAAAGATCGGATCCGAAAAATTGCTGCATCATAGTAAAGGCCTTGTCGCTGGCAACAATGCTTGCGTCCGGATAGGTTTGCATAAAGAGAGCGATGCTGGCGGAATGATCCGGCTCCATATGATGTACAACCAGGTAATCCGGCTTTCTATCACCGAGAGCTGCTTTAAGATTTGCAAGCCAGGTATCACCGAAATGGATGTCGGCGGTATCCATCACGGCAATTTTCTCGTCTAAAATGACATAGGAATTATAGGCCATTCCGTTTGGAACGGGGAATTGTCCTTCGAACAGGTCAACCTCGTGATCGTTGACGCCTATATATTGAATGGTATCTGTAATTTTCATCAAACCTTCTCCTTTTGCGTAAACTAAAATATATTATAACACTTCCGGTTGAGAAATGCAACAGCTATCGACTGTCTTGCGGGAAAAAAGTTGATAAACCCGATCAATGGCCATTTCCCGCTGCCAGAGTGTGAGCGCATCGGGATGATTTTTGATTTGTCCACCGTTTTTTGCCAGCGGCAAAGAGGCGGTCTTGCGGGCGGTATTTAAAATCTCACGTCCCCGCTCATTGAAATCCAGGATTCGGATATAGGGCGGCAGCATTTCAGCATCTGCCTTTGTGATGCCGAGATAGGCATTTAATAAAATGCGGCGAATCCGGCTATAGGCATAGCGCTTTGACTTGACGGCACCAATCAACTCCGACAGGGAGTCCGCTGAGAGCGCTGCACGTTTGACGGCGTTTTCCAATCCCTCGGACACATCGGCAATTTGGGACAGCTGCTGATGGGACATAAGAGTGAGTCGGGCCAGAATCGGCTTTTCCATTGCAGTAAGGAAAAACGGCGCTGCCTTTTCATAAATGTTGTGAGTGTTTTCGGGTAAAAAGTCCAAATACGGTTCCTGCGTAGTCATCCGATTGCGAATGGCCGAGGCTGACGCAAAGCCGTCCTTTGGAGTGTCCAGGTCGTGCCCCGGACCCGTTCGGGCAAGGGCGGCCGGGATAATCGGACTTTGAAACTTGAGAAGCGCCTTGCAGTATTCCACTGCCAAAATGTTGTTCGGCAGGCTTAAAAGTGCAGCAGAGGCACTGCCGATAACCGATTTTACGGCGGCAGCCCTGGCGGCGGCAAAGGATAGCCCGGCACTAAGACCGGCTTGCAGCTGTGCCGAAAAAGGAACGTCCTCATCATGGAGTACCTGTGCGATGCGGAGAAGAACTTCGGTGTCCGGACACTCTGCGCCAAAAAATAGAGTGTGAATACAGCCCAATGCGTGAAGGGTATACACGGCGTTTCTGGCATATCGCTCCGCCGACTGCAGGGTAAGCACAGCGGGCAGTTCCAGTACCAAATCCATTCCGTTTTCCAGAGCGGCTTTGGCACGCAGCTGCTTGGGGTAGACTGCCGCATCCCCTCGCTGCACAAAGTTACCGCTCATAATTCCCACTACGGCGTCCAGCTTCAGCGCTTCCCGGGCGGTTGTCAATTGATAACGGTGACCGCTGTGAAACGGATTATATTCACAGACGACTGCGCCGATTTTCACAAAAATCCTCTCCTTTTGCTCACAAATCCATAGAAACGGACAGAAATTTGTCTTTTCTTTCATTAGTATAGCATAAAAAACCTAATTTACAAGAAAAATTTAGAATTTTTTCTTGTGTTATAAAATAGAAAGGTGTATAATGGAAAAGCTGAAACTGTTTTGTTTGAAAAATAATTTCAATTACATATAAGAGAGGTAATCACAATGTCAACATTTATGGACAAAATTAAGGCTCTGGCAGCCGGCGACAAGAAAACCATTGTCTTGGCCGAGGGAGAAGAGCGCAGAACAGTACAGGCTGCAGATGCAGTCCTGCGGGAGGGTTTTGCCAATATCATTCTGCTTGGCAATGAGTCGAAAATCAAGGAAATTTCCTCTGACTTGGATATTTCCGGTGCAAAGATTATTGATCCTGCTGCAAGCGAACTGACAGCTGATTTTGCAGCGAAGCTCTATGAGCTGAGAAAAGCCAAAGGAATGACCGAGGAAAAAGCCGCTGAGACGATACTCAACACCCTGTATTTCGGATGTATGCTGGTAAAGACCGGCATGGCAGACGGTATGGTGGCCGGTGCGGTAAATTCCACTGCAAATGTAATGCGCAGTGCATTACAGATTATCAAGACCGCACCCGATACCAAGGTGGTTTCCGCCTTTTTCCTGATGATTGTTCCCGATTGTGAATACGGCGAGAACGGAACCTTTGTATTCTCCGACTGTGGCCTGAATGAATATCCCGATGAGGAAAAGCTGGCGCAGATTGCTCTGTCCTCTGCCAAATCCTTCCGATCTTTGGTGGGTGAAGAGCCCAGAGTGGCTATGCTTTCCTATTCTTCCTACGGCAGTGCAAAATCCGAGCAGGTGGACAAGGTTCGCAATGCGACGGAAATTGCTAAAAAGCTGGCTCCTGACCTGAAGCTGGACGGCGAATTGCAGCTCGATGCCGCGATCGTGCCGGCAATCAACGCCTCCAAGGCTCCCGGAAGTTCCATTGAGGGCAAGGCCAATGTTTTGATTTTCCCGAATTTGGATGCGGGCAATATCGGCTATAAGCTGGTACAGAGATTGGCAAAGGCAGAGGCTTACGGCCCTCTGACCCAAGGAATTGCAAAACCGGTCAATGACCTGTCCAGAGGCTGCAGCTTTGAGGATATTGTGGGCGTTGTGGCGTTTACCTGCGTACAGGCACAGCAGCAGGGTTAGAAAACAGGGAGGATAGAGATATGAAAATATTAGTAATCAATGCGGGAAGTTCTTCCCTGAAATATCAGCTGATTGATATGGAAACGGAGGCTGTTTTGGCGAAGGGTCTCTGTGAAAGAATCGGAATTGACGGCTCTAAGCTGACCCACAAGGTTCCGGGCAAGGAGGATTATGTAAAGGAAACGCCTATGCCGGAGCATAAGGTGGCGGTTTCCTTGGTTCTTGATGCATTGGTAGGTCCGGAGCATGGTGTGGTAAAGAGTGCCGATGAGATCGATGCTGTCGGCCATCGCGTACTCCACGGCGGTACGGTATACAGTGATTCTATCGTTGTCAATGACGATGTAAAAAGGGTTATTCGGGAATACTTTGATTTAGGTCCCTTACATAACCCGGCAAATCTGACCGGTATAGAGGCCTGTGAGGCGGCAATGCCGGGAAAGCCTAATGTAGCGGTATTCGATACGGCGTTCGGCATGGCAATGCCGGAAAAGGCTTATACCTATGCCATTCCCCACGAGTATCTGGAAAAGTACAGCATTCGGAAATACGGCTTCCATGGAACCAGCCATAATTTTGTTTCCAAAGAAGCGATTCGGTTCGGTGCACTGGATTCTGAGAAGGCAAAGGTAATCGTATGTCATTTGGGCAACGGCGCCAGTGTTTCCGCTTCAATCGGCGGCAAGTGTGTGGATACCAGCATGGGTCTGACTCCGCTGGAGGGACTGATTATGGGATCTCGCTGCGGCGATATTGACCCTGCTGTGGCACAGTATATCTGTAACAAAGAAGGAAAAGATATTAACGAGGTCTTAAATCTGTTTAACAAAAAATCCGGCATCTTGGGCATGAGCGGCGGTATTTCCACTGACTTTAGAGATGTACAGAAAGCGGCGGATGAAGGCAACCACCTGGCTGAGGTGGCTCTGGAGGCCTTTGCATACCGGGTAGCAAAGTACATTGGCGCCTATACGGCAGCGATGAACGGTGTGGACGCCATTGCATTTACTGCGGGAGTTGGCGAAAATGATGCCCGGATGCGCGCAAAGATTACGGATTACATGGGCTATTTGGGGGTAGAACTGGATGCGGATGTAAACGGCAAGTCCAGAGGTGTTGAAGTGGTAATCAGCACCCCGGACAGCAAGGTAAAGGTGATGGTGATTCCCACCAACGAAGAGCTGATGATTGCCCGTGATACGGCGGCACTTGTGAAATAACAGCCGAAAACCTCGGCATACAGCAAGGAGGAGGTAAATGGCAAAGCAGGAGTTCCCCTATGAAACCATGGCGGATGAGCAGATCATTGAACTGTCGGCAGAGGGAGATAAAGCGGCCACGGAATTTATTCTTGCAAAATATAAAAATCTGGTGCGGTCACGAGCCAAGCTGTATTACATGGCCGGTGCCGATAAAGAGGATCTGGTGCAGGAAGGAATGATTGGCCTGTTTAAGGCCATTCGGGATTTTGATATTACCAAGCAGGCTTCTTTTCGGGGGTTTGCGGAAATGTGTATCAAGCGTCAGATCATCACCGCAGTAAAAACAGCGGCGCGGCAGAAGCATATGCCGCTGAACACCTATGTATCTTTGAGTAAGCCGGTTTATGAGGATGACTCGGAAAGGACCTTGGTGGATATGCTGGCAGAGCGGGAGTCGGTGGATCCGGAGGAGATGATTCTTCGTCGGGAGAAAGCCGAGGCGATGGAGGCGGAGATTGCGCAAAAGCTAAGCGGGCTGGAGCAGTCGGTGCTGTCACTGTATCTGGGTGGAATGAACTACCAGGAGATAGCGGTGGAGTTAGAC
>CATVQN010000050.1 GCA_958346135.1 uncultured Eubacteriales bacterium
TTGTTGAGGTTTCTCAGCTTAATTTCAGCGACATATTCTGCCTGCACTTCGTCAATCTGAAAGCCCTTCATCAGGTTTGGCACAACCTGCGCATCTTCCTCCGTTTCGCGGACAATTTTAATGGCTTTATCAATATCCAGCAAAATTTTTTCCAGACCCATTAACAAATGGAGTTTTTCCTGTTTGCGGGCAATGTCAAAGGCAACACTGCGCAGCACACAGCTGCGGCGAAACCGCAGCCATTCACAGAGGATATCATTTACGCCCAATACCATGGGCGAACCCTCCACCAGAATATTAAAGTTACAGCCAAAGCTATCCTGCAGCGGCGTCATCCGGAACAGCTTGGCCATCAGCTTCTCAGGATCAGTACCCCGTTTTAAATCAATGGTCAGCTTCATACCCGTTTTATCGGTTTCATCACGGATATCCGAAATTTCTTTGACCTTTCCGGTTTTCACCAGCTCCACAATCTTTTCCACGATGGCCTCTACCGTGGTGGTGTAGGGAATCTCTTTTATGTCAATGCAGTTCTGTTTTTTGTCATATTCATATACGGCCCGTAGTTTAAAGCTTCCTCGGCCGGTCTTATAAATTTCCTGCATCTCCTCCCGGTTATAAATCAGAGCGGCACCAAAGGGAAAATCCGGTGCCGGCATGACCGCAGAGAGGTCTGCCTCCGGGTTCTTCATCACCAAAATGGTGGCCTCACATAGCTCCTTTAAATTGAAACTGCAAATATTAGAGGCCATGCCGACTGCAATACCCTGATTGGGATTTGCCAGAATATTGGGAAACGTAGTAGGCAACAGCACCGGTTCTTTCATCGTACCGTCGTAATTATCCACAAAGTCAATGGTGTCTTTATCCATATCCCGAAAAATCTCACTGCATACCTTGGAGAGCTTAACCTCGGTATACCGAGCCGCCGCAAAGGCCATATCCCTGGAATACTGACGCCCGAAGTTTCCCTTAGAATCCACGAGGGGCAGCAGCAAGGCTCCGTTGCCCTCGGTCAAACGCACCATAGTCTCGTAAATCGCCATATCACCGTGTGGATTCAGCCGCATGGTCTGTCCCACTACATTAGCGGATTTGGTACGGTTTCCGGTCAGCAGTCCCATTTTGTACATGGTATAGAGCAGCTTACGGTGAGACGGCTTAAAGCCGTCAATCTCCGGAATCGCCCGGGAAATAATCACGCTCATGGCATAAGGCATATAATTTTGCTCTAGGGTATCCGTAATCTGCTGTTCTTCAATAATGGGTTTTTTCATAAGTTTCTACTCCTCTGTTCGTTTGGGTCAGATATAAGGAAGCAAAGCCCCCACGGCTTCTGCTTCCTTTTGCCAATCACTACATCACATCCGTCAGATCGATAAACCGATGACCCTCGTTTGCAATATGTTCCTTTCTGCCCGCCAGGTTATCACCTAAGAGCAAATCAAACATCTGCCGGGTTTTTTCCACATCGTCCGGCTTGACCTGAATCAGCCGTCTTGTCTCGGGATTCATAGTGGTCTCCCACATCATTTCCGGCTGGTTCTCACCAAGACCCTTACTTCTCTGAATGGTATACTTTTTCCCCTCCAGTTTTTTCATAATCTCTGCCTTTTCCGTCTCATTAAAGGCAAAATAAGATTTATCCTTGCAGGTGATTTCATAAAGCGGCGACTCTGCGATATAAACATATCCTTTTTCAATCAAGGTGGGCGTCAGCCGATAAATCATGGTTAAAATCAAAGTACGAATCTGATAGCCGTCCACATCGGCATCGGTACAGATAATCACCTTGCTCCAGCGCAGATTATCCAAATCAAAGGAATTTAAATCCTTATTATGCTTACTGGAAATCTCCACGCCACAGCCTAAAACCTTAAGCAAATCTACAATAATATCACTTTTAAATATCTTATCATACTCCGCCTTGAGGCAGTTTAAAATTTTACCCCGTATCGGAATAATTGCCTGAAATTCACTGTCGCGTCCCAGCTTACAGGCGCCCAGCGCAGAGTCGCCCTCCACAATATAAACCTCACGGCGGCTGACATCCTTGCTGCGGCAATCCACAAACTTCTTCACACGGTTTGCCACATCCAGGGTTCCGCCCAGCTTTTTCTTCACATTGATCCTGGTTTTTTCGGCGGTTTCCCGGCTTCGTTTATTTACCAGTACCTGGCTGCATATTTTTTCGGCATCCATCTTGTTTTCAATAAAATAGATACTCAGCTGCTCCCGCAGGAACTCCGACATGGGGTCCTGAATAAAATTATTGGTAATGGCCTTTTTGGTCTGGTTTTCATAGCTCGTCATGGTGGACAGGGAGTTGCTCACCAGAACCAGACTGTCCTCTATATCCGAAAACTGGATTTTGCTCTCATTTTTTGTATATTTGTTATTCTGCTTGAGATACTGGTCAATGGCATAGACAAAGGCGTTTCGCACCGCCTTGTCCGGTGCACCGCCGTACTCCAAAAAGCTGGAATTATGATAATACTCCAGCACGTTAATCTCATTGTTAAAGCAAAAGGCAAAGCTCATCCGCACCTTATATTCATCCAAATCCTCCCGGTCTCTGCCTTTGCGCTCCGCCTCAACGAAGTGAACACCGGTCAGCTCCTTGCCCTGACAGAGCTCTTTGACATAGTCCACAATCCCGTTTTCATAATAATATTCAAAGCTCTCAAACTCTCCCGGTGCAGTTTCGTTTTTCAGAATAAACCGCAGTCCGGAATTGACCACTGCCTGACGCTTTAAAATACTCTGATAAAACTCCAGCGGAATCCGAATATCGGTAAAGACCTCTAAATCCGGTTTCCAGCGAATCCGGCTGCCGGTGTGCCTATAACGGAACTTGGTTTTCGTAAGCCCCCCGATATTTTCTCCTTTTTCAAAATGCAGATTAAATTTATGCCCATCCCGGAGAATCTCAACATCCATATATTCCGAGCTATACTGAGTGGCACAGGCTCCCAGGCCGTTAAGTCCAAGGGAAAACTCATAATTGCCGCCTGCGTTATTCTGGTATTTTCCGCCTGCGTATAGCTCACAAAATACCAGCTCCCAGTTATATTTTTTCTCCCGTTCGTTGTATTCTACGGGAATGCCACGGCCAAAATCCTCCACTTCAATGGACATATCCAAAAACCGAGTCACATAAATGACGTTTCCATAGCCTTCTCTGGCCTCGTCAATCGAATTGGACAGAATTTCAAACATGGAATGCTGACAGCCTTCAATTCCGTCAGAACCAAAGATGACCGCCGGCCGCTTCCGCACCCGATCCGCACCTTTCAAAGAGGAAATACTGGAATTATCATATGTTTTTGCAGCCATCTACTTACCTCCAAAACAGTTTGGGACAGAGCATAACTCCCCATCCCCGATCAAAGCATATATGATACCGCCGATCTTTTAAAACCCTCGGCAATATTTTTATTGTACCACAAAATATTGAGGTTGTCAAAGCCCCTAAACACAAACGCAAAAAAATCCATCTTAAAACGAAACAACCCCTTCTGCATTTTAGCAAAAGAGGTCATTTCTAATTGAAAGAAAAACTGTTTTGTTCTTTTTTGTGCTTTCATAGATGGCAAATAAGGCTTCCATACTGTCCACACTGTCCGCAAGAGAAATATACCTTCCGGTGCCGGTCTCCAGGTACTCATAAAACTGTGTAATTGCCTCGCCGTGACTGCCGCCCCAGCAGGTTTTTCCGTCGCTTTTTTTCACATCCTGCGCCAAAATACTGCATTCATTTTCAGAAATCCGATACAAGCGTCCATCCGCATAACGAAGCAATCCCTTCTCCATCTGCACCTCCAATTGAACCGGTCGGTCATAAGCACAGCCGTTGGTTGAATAAAAACACATCCGGATGCCGTTCTCACTTTCCAGAATGGCATCTGCCGTGTCTTCCACTTCAATGATACCATTTAAGGTTTTATTGGAAATGCTGCTTCGTACCTTACAAATTCTGCCTCCCAGATACCCCAGCAAATCAATGGTGTGGATTGCCTGGTTGATCAATACGCCGCCGCCCTCTGTGGCAATTCTTCCCCGCCAAGCATCCTGCGCATAATAAGCCGCATCCCGCCGCCAGGTCATCATTCCCGTAATTCCGAGAACCTTTCCCAGGCTGTTATCCTCCTCTAAAAAACGTTTGAGCCGCACTACTGAGGGGTTCAGCCGATTCTGGAGCATGACACAGACCTTGCCGCCGGTTTTCTCGGCCGTCTCGCAGAGCGCAGGCAGTTCTTCCTTCTTCATGGTGACCGGTTTTTCCAGCACAATGTCCTTTCCGGCTTCCAGTGCCAGCTGCGCCATTTCCTTATGAAGATAATGCGGGGTACAGATATGTACTACATCAATTGCATCCTCTTTTAAAACCTCCGCAAAATCCACATATCGTTTCAGCGCCTTGTTTTCCGGCGAAAACCGATGAAGCCGCTCCGGCTGATTCTCGCAGATACCATAGAGACTGCCACGCTGCTGTAAAATTTGGGCGTGTATTGGCCCGATGGCGCCCATGCCTACCACACAGCCGTGTTTCATCCTTAACAAAATCCTTTCGTTTTAAGATTTTGATAACTGATTTTCAGACTTTCAAAGGGATCCCCCTTGCAGATGTCCTGCTCCACCATGGCCGCCTGACAGCCGGATTCCCGGCATGCCGCAATAATTTCATTCCAGTCCAGATTTCCCTCCATAACCTCGGCCATCTCGGAACGGTTCTCCGGCGTAACCGCCAAATCTTTATAATGCACCACCTTGGCACGGCTTCCGACTCTGCGGATAAACTTTGCCGGATCTATTCCCGCATAGGCCAGCCAATAAACATCCAGAATCAGCGAAAAGTCAGATTCCTCCAGCAAAACATCCATCAGATAGGTTCCCCGATCTTTTACAAATTCCACCGCATGATTATGATAGGCAAAGTCAATTCCTGCTTTCTTGAAAGCCTCAGAAACCGGAGTGAACTGCTTGATAAAGCCGCGGATTCCCGCTGCGCTGCGCTCCACCTCCGGCGAGATCATGCCAAGTCCGGCGATAGAGCAGCCAATGGTTTTGTGAAAATCAATAGACGCTTCTGTCGTTTCCAGATACTCCTGTGCACTTCTGTGGGTACAGATCGGCTCCATCTGATACTTTTGACACAGCTCCCGAATTTTCTCGCCCGAAATGGGACCGATTCCCGAAAGCTGTACTGTCTGATAGCCGATTTCCTTCAGCTTACGAAAGGTCTCCTCTAAATCCTCCGCTGTCTTTGTAAAATCCCGCACAGTAAAAAGCTGTGCTCCTATTCGATGATCCATTTTCTTATTCTCCCCTCTAAATAGATTTTTAATATGTATCTTCGGTATCTGTCGTACGCTGAACCTCTTTTTTCACCACCGTTGAGGCGGCAATTTTTTCATCCAGAATCCGCTTAAAATCATCATGGGGGAAGTTTTTAAGATCTGCCCAGCCGCCGGTCCATGCCGAATAGTGAATCGCATTGGAAATGGTAAGACCCCGCACGCCCTCTGCACCGGGTGCCAGCAAATCTTGGCTTTTTCCGCCCTTTAAAATTGTCCGCGTCACATCCCGCAAAATACCCACATGCTGCAGACCGCCGTCTGTAGCCACAGGAATCTTACATTCCCAATTTTCAGGGCATCCGAAAATTTCGGTATTATTTGCATTGAACTCCCGCTCCGAAATCACATTGCGGCGAAAAAGGATCTGATTTTTCTCCACCACAAGCTGACCCATATCGCAGGCAATCTCCAAGCGATTAGTTCCGGGTGCCTCGCCGGTTGCGGTAATATAAACGCCGGTCATGCCGTTGTCGTACTCCATAAAGGCGGTTACATCATCCTCTACCTCGATGTCATAGTATTTTCCGAAGGAAACATGGGACATAATCCGGCTGGGCATTCCAAACAGCCACTGCCACAAATCCAGCTGATGCGGATTTTGGTTGATCAGTGCGCCGCCGCCCTCGGTCTTCCAGGTAGAACGCCATGTACAGCTGTCATGGTACGCCTGCGGACGATACCAGTTGGTAATGATCCAATTCACACGCTTGATTTGACCCAAGTCTCCGTTTTGAATCAGCTGCCGCAGCTTCTGATATACCGGATTGGTACGCTGATTGTACATAATACCAAAGATTTTATCGGATTTTTCTGCCGCTTCGTTCATCTCAAGTACCTGCTTGGTATAAACGCCGGCGGGCTTTTCGGTAATCACATGAATACCTGCCTCCATAGCCTTGATTGCCAATCCGGGATGGTCATAGTGAGGCGTGGCAATAATCACCAAATCCACAAGTCCGCTTTGATACATCTCCCTAGCATCCGCAAAAACCGCAACATCGGGATAAATCTCCTCTGCATGCTTCCGTCTGGCCTCGGCAATATCACAAATTGCCGTCAGCTCCAGGTTGGGCACCTTACCCTCTGTCACATTCTTGGCATGGCTGCTTCCCATATTACCAAAACCGATAATTCCAAATCTTACTTTTTCCATGATGCACCAATCCTCTCCAAAATTTCTGCCAGGCTCTTATACGCCAGTGTAAATTTTGCCGGAGTGGACTCCTCCAGGCCTTTCATTAAATCTCCGTTTTCCAAATCCGAAAGTCCCTTAAACTCGCCCAAATGCGGCTCCAGACTCAAAAATCCGTGATAGCCGCTGTCTTTCAAGGAATGAAGCAGCAAGGGCAAATCGCCTTTTCCCATTCCTGCCGGAACGACCTTACCGTCCTCCAGGGCATCCTTGATATGCATATAGACAATATGGGGCCGGAGCATCTCAAAAGCCTCCGGATAGACCTTCTGACCGCATTGGATAAAGTTGGCCGGATCAAATACACCGCGAAGATTCGGTGACTGAACTGTATCAAAGATATCCTTGCACCGCACCGCAATATCTCCGTAAATTTCTTTTTCGTTCTCATGCAGGAGAATCACATCCTCCTGCTCGGCAAGATCGGTCATTGCCCGCATTCTGCGCATAACCTCATCCCGGTAATGCTCGGGTTTTTCCCCTTCCGGAATGAAAAAGCTGAACACACGAATGTATTTTGTCCCCAAAATTTTTGCTATTTTAATAACATGCTTCAGCTTTTCCAGATGAGGCGCAAAGGGATCGGTGATTGAAATTTTCCCGATTGGCGAACCGATGGAGGACACCTGAATGC
>CATVQN010000051.1 GCA_958346135.1 uncultured Eubacteriales bacterium
CCTCAATCATAACCCGCACCAGCGGTTCGGTTCCGGAAGGACGAATCAACCCCCGGCCGGAAGAGGAAAACTCCGCTTCAATGTCTGCGATCATCTGCTTGATTTCAGGAAAGGCCAAATACTGCGCCTCCTGCTTGTATTCATTTTTCACTCTGGCGTTAATCAGCACCTGGGGATAAACCTTCATCACCGATGCAAGTTCAGACAGTTTTTGTCCGCTGCGTTTCAACACGGACAGCAGCTGCAGTCCGGTTACCAGTCCATCACCGGTGGTATTGTGCTCCAGTAAAATCACATGTCCCGACTGCTCACCGCCGATTTTATGACCGCATTTGAGCATTTCCTCCAGCACATAGCGGTCACCCACCTTGGTTCTCTTAATGTTCAATCCCTGTTCCTTCCCCATGACAAAAAAACCCAGGTTGCTCATAACCGTGGCAACCACCGTATTGTCCTCTAATTTACCGCGTTTTCGCATATCTAGTGCACATACTGCCATAATTTTGTCACCGTCAATATAGCTGCCGTTTCCGTCCACAGCCAAAACACGATCCGCATCTCCATCAAAGGCTAAGCCTGCATCAAAATTTCCATCCTTTCGGACAAACTCCATCAGGCTCTCCATATGGGTAGAGCCGCAGCCATCGTTAATATTGATTCCATTGGGTTGATCATGGAGCACCACTACCTTAGCTCCCAGTTCCTCCAGCGTGTCTCTCGCAGTCACCGAAGAGGCACCATTGGCACAGTCAATGGCCACCCGAAGGCCGTCTAAGCGGCAGTCTACTGTGCTTTTTGCAAATTCAATATAATCACGCACCAGATAATCCGCCCGGGAGATGTGTCCGATTTTTTCATGGGTGGGACAGTCAATCTCCTCTGCATGGTCTAAAATAATAGCTTCAATTCGTTCTTCAATGGCATCGCTGAGCTTATAGCCTTCCTTGCTGAAATACTTAATGCCATTGTGCTCAAAGGAGTTATGGGACGCCGAAATCATCACGCCGGCATCATAGTGATGGGTTCGAACCAGATAGGCAATTGCCGGGGTAGGAATGACACCCGCCAAAACAACCTCAGCACCTACGCTGCAAATTCCCGCAACCAAAGCGGCTTCTAAAACATCACCCGAAATTCTGGTGTCCTTTCCCACTAAAATTTTCGGTTTACCGCCGGTTTCTCCGGTCAGGACATATGCCCCCGCCTGACCCACAGCAAAAGCCAGCTGCGGTGTCAATTCCTGATTGGCAATGCCGCGCACGCCGTCTGTTCCAAATAATCGACCCATTGTTTGATTCCTCCATTTTTTATTTTTACCAAAAATTCTCCGGACAACATAAAGAAACAGTCTATGCCCGGCAATCTGTAAGTCCTTCAGATATCGTTCATTTATTATTATATGTAAAATTGTGTATTTTGTCAATTCCTCTGCGCACGCAAAACCTCCATTGCCGCCCGAATACCGTCTACCGCTGCACTGACAATACCTCCCGCATAACCCGCTCCTTCACCGGCCGGATAGATTCCGCCGGCAGCAATACTCTCTAAGCTCTCACTGCGTAAAATCCGTACCGGCGCCGAGGTGCGCATCTCCACTCCGGTCATCACGCCGTCACCCAAGGCAAAACCCGGCATCTTTTTCTCAAAATCGGTTAATCCGTCTTTCAAGCCCTGTACAATAAAACCGGGCAGGCACTCCTTCAGCATGGCAAATCTCCAGTTTCCGGTAAAACTGGGCTCCACTCCCAAAAGTCTATCCGACATTCGATCCTTTAAGAAATCCCGGGTCAGCTGTACCGGGGCACCGCCACCCCCCATAAGATATGCAAGCGTTTCATACTTGCGCTGAAATTCCACACCGGCCAACACACCGGCTCCGTCAAAATCCTCCGGACGTACCGATACCACAAGGGCGCTGTTGGCATTTCTGCCGTTTCGGCGGTACTCACTCATGCCGTTTACCACCAGCCGGCCCGGCTCTGAAGAAGCGTTCACCACCCGACCTCCAGGACACATACAAAAGGAATAGCAGCTGCGTTCCCTGCCGTTGTGCACCAAACGATAATCCGCAGCCGGCAATCCCAAATCCGCACTTCCGTATTGGAGAATATCAATCATTTTCTGGCTGTGTTCCACCCGCACACCGGCCGCAAAGGGCTTACGCTCCATGTGGATTCCGGATTCCTCCAGCATCTGATAGGTGTCACGACTGCTATGTCCAATCGCCAAAATCAGCCTGTCACAGAGAATGGTATCACTATGATTGACCTCAATTTCCGCAATACGGCCGCCGGAGCATTTCAGTCCGGTCAGACAAGCGGAAAAGCGCACCTCGCCGCCCAGCCGCAAAATCTCTTGGCGCATAGACCGCACCACCGGCCGCAGCTTGTCAGTACCGATATGCGGTTTTGCACGGTAGAGAATATCCGCCGGAGCACCGTGTTCTTTCAACGTTTGAAGCACAAACCGCTGGCGAGGGTCTCCGATTCTGGTATTTAGCTTGCCGTCGGAAAAAGTTCCGGCACCGCCTTCACCAAACTGGACATTGGATTCCGGGTTTAGGATTCCCTCCTGCCAAAACCTTTCCACCGAAACCCCTCTGGCATCCACGTCCTCACCCCGTTCCAATACCAAAGGAGGATTTCCTGCCTTGGCCAGTACATATGCCGCAAACAATCCGCAGGGGCCCATTCCGATTACGACCGGACGATGCTTACTCGGTGCGGTTTTTGGGATTTCCAAATCAGACGAATCCTTCAGCGGCCGAATATCTTCGCCGCTGATTTTGGTGTGCTCCGGCACAGTTGCCGCTACCTGATATACATAGTGGATATTGCTTTTGCGCCGTGCATCAACGGACTGCTTATAGATCCAAAAATCCGTTGCCAAAACGCAATGCAGCCGCACAATTTCTTGTGCGGCGCAAATCACTTCTTCTTGTGTATGCCGAATCGGCATAGAAATAGGGCCAATGATAATCTGCATACAATCACCTGTTAACTTCCTACGTTCGAATCATTCTGCCGCTCCCGTGTCAAAGTCAGCTCCACTTCGGAAATATCCCGCAGGATCTTAACCCCCTCCGGAATTTTCAGCTTCACCTTAACCCTGTCATTATCTGTAAACTTCTCAATCGGAATTTCTTCCGTTTGAATCCGGGTAATTTTAGCGGTCAGCTTATCATCACCGTAAATCTGAACCTCAGCCGGATTTAAAGAATAGCTGATTCCCTGTAAAAAGTTCTCCTCTTCCTCCGAAGAAGCGGCAACAAACTGCGGCACAATCTCCACCCGACGCAGCTTCACAACCGTACATCGGATTTGGGTACTTGTCACATCCTGATGAATCCGTCTTAAAAGCGCATCCACCATAGGAAGCTCCTTATCGTCCGCATCATAGAACCGAATGGGGACCTCGGCGCTGATATCCACATCTGCCCCGGCATAATCCAGAATCACACCCGCCTTGGAGATTTTACCTACCACGGATTCCGGTCCCGAAATGGTAACGGATTCCGGATTGGTGGTAATCGGGCCCGCCATGTAATCTTCGGCTAAGCTTCCAATCGTTTTGACCTCTAAATTCAGCCGTTTTTCAGCCAGCTTTTCGGTTTTTACATCCACGGAGTAGTGGCTTTGGGAGGAAATCCCCACATTTTCAAAAGGAACCACCACCTCTACCGGCAGAGCGGTCTGTCCCGCCGATGTGATACTCGATACATCCACCTTTGCAATGATGGATTTCATATCGTATCTCCCCATCTTTTTTCTGCTGCCCTTAATCTTGAGGTTGATGGCGGTCGCGGATTCGTTGACCACACTGAGACCATTGGTGTTTAGCTGCTCCTCGCCCACAAACTGGATGGGAAGATCCCGAACGTCCACCTCTACCGCCGGATCCAAAACGAGAATAATGTATGCCCATATCACCACGGCTACAATCACCGACAGAACCTTCAGTGCCGTATCATTTGCAAAAATCTTCTTCAATCCGTTTTCCCCCTTTTTACTAGCTTTCTCAGGCCAAACCTGTCATCAGGGGTATTTTTCGTAAGAACCGAGGCATTTAAAAGCTCCACAATCCGCTCCCGAAGAGATTCCTCCCCAAAGCCGGTATTGAGGGTGCCTCGATAGGCCACGGAGATATTCCCGGTCTCCTCCGACACAATCACTACCACCGCATCGGATTCTTCGGAAATTCCAAGTCCGGCTCGATGCCGGGTTCCCAGCTCCTGGCGAATGTTGGGGTTTTGTGACAACGGCAGGACACAGGTTGCAAGCTCCACCTTGTTGTCTCGAATCACTACCGCGCCATCGTGAAGCGGAGTGTTGGGGACAAAGATGTTCTCCAGCAGCTCACTGGTGGTCTGCGCATGAATCGTGATGCCGGAGCTAATCAACGGGTCAATATTATCCTCGTTTTCAATCACGATCAGCGCCCCGGTATGACTGTTTGCCATCGCCTGGGCGCCCCGGGCGATTTCACGGATCGCCTGCAGCGCCGCAGCATCAAATTCGCCCTTGGAGTTAAACCATTTACTCACGGTGGTTCTGCCTACATGCTCCAGAATACGCCGAAGCTCAGGCTGAAAAACAATCAGCAGCGCAATCAGTCCCAGCTGCAAGACTTTGCTTAAGATATAGTAAAGGGTATTTAATTGGAAAAAGTAACTGACCTGGGTCACAATCACCAAAAGCACAACGCCCTTTAGCAGCTGCATGGTTCTGGTATCCCGGATAAACTGCAAAGCCTTATACACCACATAGGAAACCGCCAAAATATCAATCACATCGGTAAACCGAAACAACGCCAGTTGATTCATCGCCGTATGATAAAAATTCTGCCACCACATTGTTTCGGCCACCTCCATTCTACGTTATCTTTTTATTTTTAGTACGCCTTACCCCAGTATACCATCTTTGTTGCCGGTTTTCCGCAGCAAATACAGGTATCGCTGATTTTCTCCTGCTCAAAGGGAATGCATCTGGATGTTGCAGTAGTATCCTCTTTGATTTTTAGTTCACAGTCCTCGTCGCCGCACCACATCGCCTTAACAAAGCCGCCTTTTTCCTCAATAATTTTTTTAAACTCCTCATATGTCACAGCAGTGCTGGTCTTTTCCTCCCGATTCTGCCGAGCCGCCTCCAGCATCTCTGACTGGATTTCCTCCAGCATTGACGCAAGCGCCTCCTCAATATTGTCAAGAGAAACAAATTTCTTGCTGCGGTCAATTCGACTGACTAAAACCGCCTGGTTTTTCTCAATATCCTTCGGCCCCAGCTCAATACGAACCGGAACACCGCGCATTTCATACTCACTGAACTTCCAGCCGGGAGATTTGTCGCTGCTGTCCAGCTTAATCCTGAAATTCTCCGCCAAACGCTCTCGCAGCGCCTCAGCCTTTTCCAAGACCCCTTCCTTATGCTGCGCAACCGGAACAATAACCGCCTGAATCGGTGCAATTCTCGGGGGGAGCTTCAATCCGGCGTCATCGCCGTGCACCATGATAATGGCGCCGATAATTCTGGTGGACATCCCCCAGGAGGTCTGATGCACATAGGCCATTTCGTTATTTTCATTGAGATATTGAATACCAAAAGCCTTCGCAAAGCCGTCACCGAAATTATGACTGGTACCGGATTGGAGCGCCTTTCCGTCATGCATCATGCTTTCAATGGTATAGGTCTCATGCGCCCCGGCAAACTTCTCTTTTTCCGTTTTCTGTCCCTTGATGACAGGGATTGCCAGCTCCTGCTCACAAAAATCAGCATAGACATTCAGCATCTGAATGGTGCGCTCTTTGGCCTCCTGCGCAGTGGCATGGGCAGTATGCCCCTCCTGCCATAAAAATTCCGCGCTCCGCAGGAACGGCCGGGTAGTCTTTTCCCAGCGAACCACACTGCACCACTGATTATAGAGTTTGGGCAAATCCCGGTAAGAGCGTATCGCCCCGGCATAGTGTTCGCAAAACAGGGTCTCAGAGGTCGGACGGACGCAAAGCCGCTCCGGCAGTTTCTCATTACCGCCGTGGGTCACCCATGCAACCTCCGGCGCAAACCCCTCCACATGATCTTTTTCCCGCTGTAAAAGACTCTCCGGAATAAACATGGGCATATACACGTTTTCCACCCCGGTCTTTTTAAAACGGGCGTCCAGACCCTTTTGGATATTTTCCCAGATTGCATAGCCGTAGGGCTGAATCACCATACAGCCCCGAACACCGGAATAGTCGCAAAGCTGCGTTTTTTTGATAATATCGGTATACCACTGGGCGAAGTTCTCACTCATGGGTGTAATTTCTTCTACCATCTTCTTATCTTGTGCCAAAATTTCTCATTCCTTCCCAAATCCAACGAAGGGGAATCCTTCCATACCTTCATATGTATTCTATATTATAAGTATAAAGGAAATTTCCAAACGTGTCAAGGCTTGCATCCGTTTTTTTCAGGGATTCTAAAAAAGTTTTTCCACACATTTTATGTTATCTCCCCAAAAATTTATCTTTTTGACACCGTTTGACTTGCTTTTCTTAAAAAGTTATGTTACAATGCCTTTTCGTAAGGGGTTTTCCCTGCATTTTATCGACTAACATAAAGGAGATTCCTATATGCACGACTTTTTTGTAGGCGCCGGTCAGATTTTCCGGCTCCTGTATAATCTGGCGCTCTATGCCGCCGCTGCGGTCAGCCTGTATATGATTGCAAAAAATAACAGCGTCCCCTATCCATGGATTGCATTTATTCCGGTCTTTCAATACTATATCATCGGTTCTCTTTGCGAGGAATATATGCTCCGGGAATATCGCATCCGCCATCTGGAATGGGTAATGGTTCTGCTGGAGTTTTTACAGATTTTTTTGAGTTTCGGCGTTGGCTTTCTCTTTCTGCCTCTGCGGATTCTAATCAACCTGCTGCTGGTGCTGTTTTTGCATAAATTCTTCTATCTGTTCGTGCCGCAGCGTGCAACACTCTTTGCGCTACTATCTATTTTTGGGAGACTTCCGCTTGTCATTCTGCTCTATTTGCTCAAGGATAAGCCGCTGCTGATGTCGGCCGGTGCATATCCTTACCCCTTTGCACGGCGCTAGATAAAGGAACTAGATTTGTCTTAATATTAATCACAAATACGA
>CATVQN010000052.1 GCA_958346135.1 uncultured Eubacteriales bacterium
TTTTTCCTGTCAAGCAAGGAGAACGAATTTTTTCATTTACAGAGCTTCTTTGTGGTTTGCAGTGAAAAAACCTGCATGCCGGGATGGGTTCTGTCAAAGTTTTACTTGATTCTTCCTGCGGTTTCTGGTATACTGTTTAATTGTATGAGTGAAAATGTTTCCTAAATGATGTTGGAATTTCAAAATGGGGGAATACTATGTTTTATTACATTGCCGGCAGGCTTGTGCATAAGACCGATACCTTTGCTGTAATCGAGGCCGGCGGCGTGGCATATCAGATTTTTTCTACTACGGCCTCTTTGCAGGAGCTGGGTGAAATCGGCGAGACGGCAAAGCTCTACACCTATATGAACTTAAAAACCGCATCGGATATTTGTGTCCTTTACGGATTCTCCACTTTGGAGGAGCGGAATATCTTCGAGATGATTCTCGGGGTTTCCGGTGTGGGTGCCAAAACGGCAGCCAGCTTACTTTCCAATATTTCCCCGTCCAAGTTCGCCCTGTGCGTGGTGACCAATGATGCAAAGTATCTGTCCTCTCACACCCCCGGTCTGGGTCCTAAGGGAGCACAGCGAATCATTTTGGAGCTGAAGGATAAGTTTAAGGGAATGGATTTAGAGGACATCCCGAAGGAAGAAATTTTTGCGCCGGAGACGGAGGGCGAAAACGAGGCGGTTTCTGCGCTGATGGTACTTGGATATACGGCACAGGAGGCGCAGCGTGCGCTCAAGGGTACGTCCGGCACGGTAGAAGAGATGGTAAAGGCGGGGCTGAAAAACCTGTTAAAAGGCTGATAGACCAAAGTGAGAAGGACTGTGGAACATGGAAGATGAAAACAGAATTGTGACAACCAACGAAATGGCGGAGGATGGCGAAACCGAACGCAGTCTGCGCCCCAAAACCCTGGAGGATTATATCGGTCAGCAAAAGGCCAAGGAGAATCTGAGAGTTTTTATTGAGGCAGCACGCCGGCGTGGTGAGGCGCTGGATCATGTCCTGCTTTACGGGCCGCCCGGGTTGGGAAAGACCACCCTTGCAGGGGTTATTGCCAACGAGATGGGAGTGAATCTGCGAATTACCTCCGGTCCTGCCATTGAGAAACCGGGCGATTTGGCGGCGCTTTTGACCAATTTGGGGCAGGATGATATTTTGTTCGTGGATGAGATTCATCGACTCAGCAGGAGCGTGGAGGAAATTTTGTACCCGGCCATGGAGGATTACGCCTTGGATATTATTATCGGAAAGGGACCCTCCGCACGGTCAATTCGGTTGGATTTGCCGCGGTTTACCTTAATCGGTGCCACCACTAGGGCGGGGGCGCTGGCGGCGCCGCTGCGGGATCGGTTCGGCGTTATCAGTCGGCTTGAAATGTATACGCCGAACGAACTGGCAACCATTATCCATCGAAGCGCCAATATTCTGGGCATTGAAATTGATCCCTCCGGTGCGGCGGAGATCGCCTCACGTTCCCGAGGAACGCCCAGAATTGCGAACCGGCTTTTGCGAAGGGTTAGGGATTTTGCCCAGGTAGAGTCTGACGGCGTGATTACCCGGGAAATTGCGGATCATGCGCTGAAAAAGCTGGAGATTGACCGTTTGGGTCTGGATGCGGGAGACCGCCGGATGCTTCGGACAGTCATTGAATATTACGACGGCGGTCCGGTCGGACTGGATACCCTTGCCGCTACCATCGGTGAAGAAAGCGATACCGTCGAGGATGTCTATGAACCGTATCTGATGCAGATCGGCTTTATCAATCGCACCCCTCGGGGCAGGATGGTGACTAAGCGTGCCTATGACCATTTCGGAATTCCTTTTCAGCAGGAGAATTCCGTGCAGAATATTTCGATGTTTGATGAGTAAAAGGAGTTAAAATTATGTGTAAAAAAGAAAAGTTCTACATTACCACAGCCATTGCCTATACCTCGCGAAAACCGCATATTGGCAATACCTATGAGATTGTATTGACCGATGCCATTGCTCGGTTTAAACGCTATCTGGGCTATGACGTGTTCTTCTGTACCGGTACGGACGAGCACGGACAGAAAATTCAGGAGCTGGCGGAGAAAAGCGGCGTAACGCCTAAGGAGTATGTGGATGGAGTTGCAGGTGAAATCAAGGAAATCTGGGATTTGATGAATACTAGCTATGACAAGTTTATCCGCACGACAGACTCCTATCACGAGGAAACGGTGCAGAAAATTTTTCAAAAGCTCTATGAGCAGGGGGATATTTATTTAAGCTCCTATGAGGGCTGGTATTGCACTCCCTGCGAGTCCTTTTGGACGGACACCCAGCTGGTGGACGGAAAATGCCCCGATTGTGGTCGGGAGGTTCACAAACAGCACGAGGAAGCCTATTTCTTTAAAATGAGTAAATACGCCGACCGTCTCATGCAGTATATTGATGAGCATCCGGATTTTATACAGCCGGAGTCCCGCAAAAAGGAGATGGTCAATAACTTCCTAAAGCCCGGTCTTCAGGATCTTTGCGTATCCCGCACCAGCTTCACATGGGGAATCCAGGTTCCCTTTAATCCCAAGCATGTCATTTACGTCTGGCTGGATGCCCTGACAAACTATATTACGGCAATAGGCTACCGGGGAGATGGGAAGGAGAAACCCTATGAGAAATATTGGCCGGCAGATGTGCATATTATCGGAAAGGATATCCTGCGGTTTCACACTATATACTGGCCGATTTTCCTGATGGCGCTGGGCGAGCCCTTGCCAAAGCAGATCTTCGGCCATCCCTGGCTGCTGAACGGTCAGGATAAGATGAGTAAGTCCATCGGCAATGTGATTTATGCCGATGATTTGGTTCACAGCTTCGGCGTGGATGCCGTGCGGTATTATCTGCTCCATGAAATGCCTTTTGCCCAGGACGGTACCATCACCTTTGAAACATTGATCAGCCGTTATAATTCAGAGCTTGCAAACACATTGGGGAATCTGGTAAACCGTACTGTATCGATGATCCAGAAATACTTTGACGGAAAAATTCCGGCAAACGGAAAGGGTGCGGAGTTTGACAAGGATTTAGAGGATACCTGCATTTCCTGCGCCAAGGAGACTGCTGCGTGTATGGAGCGACTTCGGGTTGCGGATGCCATGGATGCAATCTGGAAGATTGTAAATCGTTCCAACAAATACATTGACGAAACTGCACCGTGGGTTTTGGCAAAGACGGAGGAGGGCAAAGAGAGCCTGAAAACCGTAATGTATCATCTGGCAGAGTCCATCCGTTTTATTGCGTCCTTATTGTCATCCTTCATGCCGGACACTGCGGATGCCATTGCAAAGCAGATCGGTGCCAAGGACCTTTCATGGGAAAGCCTTTCCGAGTTTGGCGAGACCAAGGAGGGTACAGCCGTTGCGGTTCCTCAGCCGTTATTTGCCCGGTTAGACCCTGAAAAGAAGCTGGCAGAGCTGGAGGCGGAGTTGGCACAGCCTAAGGAGGAGCAGATTCCGATTGCGCCGTTTAAAGAGAATGTGGGGTTTTCGGACTTTGAAAAGCTGGATATTCGGGTGGGCAAGGTGGTTGTCTGCGAGAAGGTTCCCAAATCCTCGAAGCTTTTGCGTTTTGAATTGGAAACCGGTTCGGAGCGCCGTCAGATTCTCTCCGGCATTGCAAAATACTATAATCCGGAGGACTTGATTGGAAAGAATGTCCTGTTTATCGCCAACTTTCCGCCCAGGAAGATGATGGGACTGGAGTCAAACGGTATGATTCTCTCGGCTGAGCACGATGGTAAGCTTGTGCTGACTTCTACCTTAGAGGAAATCCAGTCCGGTGCATGCATCGTTTAACAGAACAAGAAATGAAACTGCCTGATGAAAAATCGGGCAGTTTTTCTGCGAGAAGTGGTGATTGTTATGAATTACGAGGAAAGTATTTCCTATATCCATCAAACGCCTAAGTTTGCACGGGAGCTTGGAAATGCCATGCTGAAAAGGTTGCTGACTCACTTGGAAAATCCCCAGGATTCTCTGCGGTTTATCCATATTGCCGGCACCAACGGAAAAGGCTCGGTAGCTTTGATGCTGTCGGAAATCCTACGTCGCTCCGGTTTGCGGACCGGCTTGTTTATCTCTCCATATATAGAGCGGTTTAACGAGCGGATACAGGTGGACGGGACAGAGATTCCAGATGAGGAGCTGGCCGAAATCATTACTGCGCTGCGCCAATGTATTGAGCAGCATGATGCGCCGGTTTCGGAGTTTGCACTGGATACGGCAGCAGCCCTTTGCTGGTTCGAGAAATGCCGGTGCGATATTGTGATTTTGGAAACCGGGCTTGGGGGTCGCTTGGATGCAACCAATGTGATTTCTAAGAATTTGGTCACGGTTTTGACTGCAATCGGTATGGATCATATGCAGTATTTAGGGGATACTATTGAAAAAATTACAATGGAAAAATGCGGAATCATTAAAGAGGGCTGTCCTGTGGTTTCGGCGCCGATGCAGGAGAAAGCCGCAGCAGAGGTGATTCAAAAACAGGCAGCCTACAAATCCGCGGAGCTATTTTTGGCGGATTGTCCGCAAATGTCCGCAGAGGGCATTTGGTATGACGGAAAAAGCTACCGTTTGGGAATGCAGGGCACGTTTCAGGCGTATAATGCCGCAACGGTATTGGAGACGGTAAAGGTTTTGAAAAAACAGGGAATATCGATTCCACGAGCCGCAGTGGAGCAGGGACTGGCTGCGGCGAAAAATATGGCGAGGTTTGAGTGGTTTCAAAACAGCATTATTCTGGATGGAGGTCATAATCTGCCGGCGGCAAAAGCGCTGAAAGCGGCGCTGACTGCGCTGAAGCGGCCGGTGTATCTTTGCATTGCTATGATGGACGATAAGGATATTGAGGGATTTATTGCTGCGCTGTCGTCGATTGTCCGCAGTGCGGTGACGACGCAGATTGCAATGCCTCGCTGTTGTACGGCGCAAAGAATAGCGGAGATTTTTGCAAAACACGGCATTTTTGCCGTAACGGAGGTTGATCCGAACCGGGCGGTTGTGAAGGCTCTGGCGATGGCAAGAGAAGAAGAGGATGCGGTGGTTTGTGTCTGCGGATCTCTGTATTTTGCCGGACAGGTACGCCCGTTTTTGCAAACGGCGTTGTCGGAGAAATAGGGTTCCTAGGCGAGTCCGAGCAGAACGTACAAGAGCGTACCAACCACACCGCTGCCGAGAATGATCGAGATGGCATTTGCCCGGTACTTTCTTAAAATAAATAATGCCACAGCAAAAAGAATTAGCTCAATATATCGTAAACGATCAAAGGAGGCAGAAAAGAGATCTGTCTGAAACAGAGCCAGCATTAAAATAGAAGCGCCGGCAGAGGCAATTAACGCCACAACGGCGGGACGGAGCGCCGCAAGTACAGTCTGGACGCCGCCGACACTGCGATATTTGTAATAGAAATAGGCAAGGGTAAGGCAGATACAAAACGACGGAAGAATGCAGCCGAGACCGCAGACAATCACGCCCCATATTCCGCTGAGTGTCATTCCGACAAAGGTCGATGAATTGATGGAAATGGGACCCGGCGTCATTTCTGCAACCGTGATTAAGTCAGAAAATTCCTCCAGCGTCATCAGACCGTGGATATTGACGATTTGCTCCTGAATAAGAGGAATAGCGGCATAACCTCCGCCCACACTGAATAACCCGACCTGGATAAATGCAAAAAACAGTTTCAGCAAAAGCATTATTTGGCGTCCCCCTTCTGTGTCCGTTTGGTTTGCATCATGAGATCAATCAGTCCGATTCCGAGGCATACAAAAATGATGATCATTGCGCTTACGCCGAAAAGATAGGTACATACAAAGGCGATTCCCATCATGAAAATATATAACAGCCTATTTGTTTTTATCACATTTTTGGCCAGATTGATTACCACGTCAAAGATTACGGCCGCAACGCCGGCCCGCATCACCTGAAGGGCGATTGCAACATAATGATTGGTGCGAAATTGTTCGTAAAACAATGAAATGATGGAAATGATAATCATAGGCGGAAGAATGGTTCCTAAGACTGCAGTCAGAGAACCGACAATACCTGCCATTCTGTATCCGATAATCACAGAGGCGTTGACGGGCAGGGGACCGGGCGCTGATTGCGTAATAGCTGTAACATCGAGCATTTCGTCCTCGCCGAACCATTGCAGATCTTCCACAAATCTCTTTTTCATCAGCGAAACAATGACAAATCCTCCGCCAAATGTGCAGGCGCTGAGTACAAACATCGATCGAAATAATATCCAAAGCTTTTTTAAGTCTTTTTTCATCAAACCACTCCTAAAGTTTACGGTCATAGCTATGCTATAATGCTATGTATTTGTAGAATCAGCCCATTTCATACATATTTATTCAGATTATCTTTTTTCCTGTAACAAAACAAGACCCTTTTCATTACATTTGGTTTACATCGTAAAGTTTGTGCGGTTGCAACTTTTTCAATTCCATATACACATATACAACTATTGACAATTTTACTTTTTTGCTGTACTATGCATAAAAACACCGGATGGATGCGGGAAGAAAAATTGCCCGTACCAAAACAGAGTTGGAGGCTATTTATGAAGAGAATTATTACGATACAGGATATATCCTGCGTGGGAAAATGCTCCCTTACGGTTGCGCTGCCTATTATCTCGGCAGCCGGTGTGGAGGCGTCGGTTCTTCCCACAGCAGTTTTATCCACGCATACTGCATTTCCCGCCTATACGTTTCATGACCTGACCGGGGAGATTTCTCCTATTGCAGATGTTTTTTCGGCGCTTCATTTTGATTTTGATGCGATCTATACAGGGTATTTAGGTTCTGTAAAGCAGATTGATGTGGTAGAGAATTTTATGGATCGGTTCCGTACGGAAAAAACTGCTATACTGATTGATCCAGTGATCGGCGATTACGGCAGGCTTTACAAGGGCTTTGACCAATCTTTTGCGGATCGGATGGCGAAGTTTTGTACAAAGGCAGACTTGATTATGCCGAATCTTACCGAGGCCTCTTATATGCTTCAGCTTCCTTACCGTGAAAAATATGATGAAGCCTATATTCGTAATATCCTCATAAGGCTTGCAGAGCTT
>CATVQN010000053.1 GCA_958346135.1 uncultured Eubacteriales bacterium
GACGGTATATCCATGATAATATTTCATCAGGACGGACTCAATATAATTTCCGTCATCTAATTGTAACAGATACCGACGGGTTTCGTCAATATGCGAAACGTATTTTTTAACAATCCGAAGATTGCCCAAAGAGCACTCCGCCGCCAAACGCTCTCTCAGGCTCTTGGAAAGATCCGTCATCTCCGCAAAGGAGGTTACTCCTCGGTACAGCCAAGTAAAGATTTGTTTGGCTCGGAACTTGGGTTCTCCCAATTCCCGTACCACCCAAGTCTCCAGCTCTTCATAAGTATAATCTTTTAAATTCGTTTTCATTCCTATTTTCTATCCTTTTCGGCAAAGCCTTGCGATATAAAATCCGCTGCCGCCGGTTTGATAAGTCTGGAGAAGCTGCTCAGACTCCAGCGTGAAATCCGGATGCTCCTTTAAAAAAACCGCAATCTGCATCTGATTCTCCTCCTGCAAAATCGTACAGGTGGAGTAAACCAAAATCCCTTCGGGTCTTACATAGCAGGCCGCCGTTTCCAGAATCCTTTTTTGTATCCCGCACAGTACCGTAATATCCTCCGGCATCCGTCTCCATTTGATATCGGGTTTTTTATGGATAACACCGATTCCGGAACAGGGGACGTCAGCCAAAACCCGATCGGCTCTGCCTTCCCACTCAGGTATTTTTTCACCTGCATCCCACACCTTCGTTTCAATCATGGTAATGCCAAGCCGTTTTGCCGCCTTTTCAATCAGTTCCGTCTTATGCGGATAAATATCCAAGGCCAGAATTTTTCCGCGATTCTCCATGATTTCAGCCATCATGGTGGTCTTTCCGCCCGGTGCAGCACAGAGATCCAGAACCTTCTCTCCCGGCATTGGCGAAAGCGCCGTCACCGCCGCCATAGAACTGGAATTTTGCAGGGTATAAAGTCCCTCACGATATGCCGGAGATGTTCCTACATGAACCGCACCGTCAGCCAAGAGCCGCCGTGGCTCTGAGGCATCGACCCGGGCCACAATTCCCTCCTTTTGCAGTCTTTGAACAAGCTCTGCTCCGGTGGTTTTTAAGGTATTGACTCTAAGAGATACCGGCTGTTTACAATGGCTGGCTTTTAAAATTTCTTCACAAACCGTCATGCCGTATTGTGATACCAGTCTTTCTGTCAGCCAGTCGGGGCAGGACTCCATCACTCCCATCCGCTCTACCGGTTCTTTGGGATACACAATATCCGTTTTGTTTCGGCTGATATTGCGAAGCAATCCGTTCACATATCCCTGTGCCGCCCCATGGGCGTAACGCCGGGCAAGCTTTACTGATTCGTTACAGGCCGCACTGTCCGGCACATGATCCATACACACCAGCTGATAAACACCCATCCGCAAAATCTGATGTACCCAAGGACTTAGCTTTTTCAGCTTGACCTTGGAAAACTGCGCAATAATATAATCTAACTTTCTTAAGTTTCGGATTACACCGGCAAATAGCTCGGCCGCAAAGCCCCTGTCCTGAGAGGCAAGTCCCGGATGATCCAAAATCTCCTGCAGCACATGGTTGGAATATGCTCCGTTTTCTGCCACCTGATACAGGCCTTTTAAAACCAGCTCCCGCGCATTTGCCATCAATCGTCTCTCCTTCTGCCGCCGAAAATCAAAATCAGCCGCAGCAAACTGGAAATTGCGCTCAGCGCCGCTGCCACATAAGTCAGCGCTGCCGCACGCAGCACAGCCTTTGCCCCTTTGGCTTCATCCTCATCTAAGAGACGCTGGTTCTCCAGCGTATTCATCGCACGGCGGCTGGCATTAAACTCCACCGGAAGTGTAATTAACTGAAACAATACCGTTGCGGAAAACAACAGAATACCCACATCAATCAATGTCGGAAAAATTCCGCCCATTCCCGCAAACAGCAAGCCAATTAAAAGAATCGGCATAGAAAGCTGATTGCATAAATTCACAAGGGGAACAATTCCGTTACGCACCCGAATCGGCACATAGCCGGTTGCATGCTGCACGGCGTGTCCCACTTCGTGTGCCGCAACCCCCAGCGCGCCCACCGACCGGCTGGTATAGGTAGCATCCGAAAGCCGAACAACGTTTGTTTTAGGGTCAAAGTGGTCACTGAGATTCCCCGCCACATGTTCAATTCTCACCTGATACAGGCCATTCATATCCAATATCTTCCGGGCAATATCTGCACCGGTATATCCCCGTCGGTTATAGACCTCGGCGTATTTTTTAAAGGTTCGGCTGACATTGGCCTGTGCCCAGACGGATAGTAAAAACGCCGGTAATAAAAGAATAATCGTCCAGTCAAAATAATAAAAAGGCATAAACATGATTTCCACGCTCCTCTATTCCAAAATAATTCCTGTGTCAACGGAATGTCCGTTCAGATAGCTCGATACTTCCATCCGCTTTCCGCCTCTGAGCTGCAACTCCTGAACCGAAATACCGTTGCCGTCACCGCAGGCAATGCAAATTCCCGATTTGTCTGCACTCAAAATTTCTCCCGGCCGTCCGGTTTTTGGACCGGCAGCTATCGCCCGGATCAGCTTCATAGGTTCGCCTTGATACAAGCTATAACTCATAGGCCAGGGATTGGTTCCGCGAATCAGATTCAAAATCTCAGCGGCACTTTTGCTCCAGTCAATATGCCCAATCTCCTTAGAGATCATCGGCGCATAGGTGGAGCAAGCATCCTCCTGCGGTTCTCTGGGCGCAGTTCCGTTTTCAATTTGCTCCAGTGTTTTTGCCAAGAGCGCAGCGCCCATCACCGAAAGCCGATCGTGAAGTTCTCCATAGGTTTCCTCCGGAGCAATTGCAGCTTCCGCCTTTAAAATCATGTCCCCGGTATCCAAACCCTCCGACATATACATGGTGGTAACACCGGTCGTTGTCTCGCCGTCAATAACGCTCCACTGAATGGGTGCCGCACCTCTGTATTTCGGCAAAAGCGAGGCATGGACATTCACACAGCCAAACCGGGGATAATCCAAAATATACTTGGGTAAAATCTTTCCATAAGCCACTACAACAATTATATCCGGGGTGAGCTCCTCTAAGACAGAAAGCAGTACACCATCCTTTAAGGTTGTCGGCTGATAGACAGCAAGATCGTGTGCCTGTGCACAAACCTTTACCGGCGGCGGCGTCATTTTATGGCCTCTCCCCTTCGGCTTATCCGGCTGTGAAACCACCCCGACCACACAATGGCCCGCAGTTAAAATTTCTTCCAGGCACGGGACAGCGAAATCCGGTGTTCCCATAAATAATATTCTCATATTTCATCTCCGTTTTTATACATTCTGCATCCAAAGCATTGTCATGCAGTATCTTTTCTTTTTATTATACAGCAGCTTGCAGGATTTATCAATATATATTTCAGGTTTCCCCCAAATTTTTTTGCCTTTTTACGTTATGAATGTCTAATAGATGCAACAGTTCGATCATCCATATATTCTCCTCTTTTGATATTGAATTTGAAAAAAGAAAAACCGTGAACTTGTGCAGGTTCACGGTTATACTTCAGATTATGTTTATATTATCTTGTCGTATCAACTGTACATTTATTTTCAAACTGCTTTATGATTTCCTCCTCTACCACGCTGCCCGGCATTTCGCAGTAGAAGGTATAATCATATAAGCCGTTTGAATGTCTTGCCACGGCAACCTCGTTTACCGTCACATGCATATTCTTTAACAGCTCGGTTGTCTGCTGCTGAAAATCAGGAGTTTCTATTCCGTATATTTTTATATACTTGCTTTTATGCGAGACCATGAATTTGCCGCTGCTGTGCAGGAGGAGTTGCGCAGCAAGGATAATAAGCGTTGAGGAAAAGCCTATTACATACATTCCCCCGCCTATTGCCATTCCTATGCCGCAGGTCGCCCACAGTCCAGCCGCGGTTGTAAGACCCCGAATGTTACTTCTTTGCACATATATAGTTCCGGCGCCCAAAAAGCCTACGCCTGTTACAATACCCTGTGCCATTCGCGACGGATCAAGCCTTACATCTGCCGATGTATAGGTCTGTATTAAATCCTCAAAGCCGTATTTTGAGATTATCATCATCATTGCCGAGGCGCAAGCGACAATACAATGCGTTCTCACTCCAGCCTCCTTTGCGCGGTTTTCTCTTTCAAAACCTATTATCATACCGCACACACAGCTTACCAACATCCTGAATATCATGTTTATGTGATATTCCGTCAGCACATCATACATTTTTTAATTCCCGCTTTCTTTTTTATAATCGATTCATATTCCAGCTCAATAGATACAGAGTATTATTGAATAAGTATATTTCCCGGCGTTCACACTGTAATTTTCAATGGCTTCATTTCATATGCTCTTATCTCGGTTTTCGGTCACGACAATATCACTGCCAAACACATCCGGTATGACCACAGCACCTATTTCAACCGGCAATGTAACAATTCCGCCGTTTATGATCTTCATGCATGCAGCAATTGAGGCTTTCGGTATCGGTGACGCTGTCTTAACCGGAATTACTGATCCATCCGAGCAGCGCATGGTTGATGTTACCGTGCGCATGGGATTTACACATTCCGCCTCGGCGTACTCGCTGCCGCGCTTACAAGTATTACCCGTTATGCTGAGTACAGCACCGTTTTCGTCAAGTTCCGCTTTTAATGCACAACCCTTCGGACATATAATACAGGTCATTTCTCTTCGTGTCATATTACATAACCTCCAATCCGAAGTTAAGCACCTCTGCGTTTTTGAGCAGTGCCTTTTTGAGCGTTATGCACTGCATTTCACCGGGAGCGATCTTTGGCTTCTTCATTTTAAATATAAGTTCATCGCCGCTGTATACCTTTATTACCGCATTTTCATACACGTTTGCAACTCTGAAGAACACTTTTGTGTCTTTTGCCTCGGTGATTCTCTGCGGTACAGTATATCTGATTTTTCCGTCTGTCACAATTGGAATATCAATCTCATTTTTGAGTTCACCCTTTATATAGAGCGCAGCATTCTCTCCGGCAATCTCCGCTTCCTCGGAAACATAGTCAACCAGGTCATGAACGTGAAGCACATTACCGCAGGCGAAAATTCCCGGCACCGAGGTTTCCCTGCTTTGGGTTACTGACGCACCGTTTGTTATTCTGTGAATATCAATTCCGGCTAATTTGGTAAGTTCATTTTCAGGGATAAGTCCAACCGACAGCAGCAAGGTATCGCATCCAATGAACTGCAGTGTTTCTTTAATCGGCTTTCTACTTTCATCCACCTTAGCAATGGTGACACCCTCAACACGCTTTTTGCCATGTATCTTAACTACCGTATGACTTAAGAGAAGCGGAATATTAAAGTCATTAAGGCACTGTTCGATATTTCTTGCAAGACCGCCCGAGTACGGCATAAGCTCGCACACTGCCTTAACCTCTGCGCCCTCAAGGGACATTCTTCTTGCCATGATAAGCCCAATATCACCCGAACCTAATATAACAACCTTCCTTCCAGGCATATATCCTTTTATATTAACGAGCTTCTGTGCTGTTCCGGCGCTGTACACACCTGCCGGACGGGTTCCCGCTATATTCAGGGCACCTCTTGCACGCTCCCTACAGCCCATTGCAAGAATAATCGCCTTGGCTTGTATGGTGAATATCCCCTCCTCAGGATTGGAAGCTGTAATCTTTTTATCATCGGTAATGTCCAGCACCATGGTGTTAAGTCTAAACGGAATTCCAAGCTCCCGAACCCGTTTTTCGTATCTCCATGCATACTCCGGGCCTGTAAGCTCCTCACCGAAACGGTGAAGTCCGAAACCGTTATGTATGCACTGCTGCAGGATACCGCCAAGCCGTTCATCACGTTCAAGAATCAATATATCTCTTATTCCGTTTTCATAAGCCGCAAGAGCTGCGCTCATACCGGCGGGGCCGCCTCCTATAATAACAAGCTCTGTCATATTTGGTATTCCTCCTTTGTCCTGCCGATGATGAGTTTGGAATCTCCTCCGTTTTTGGTTACACTCTCATAGGGGATTCCAAGCTCCTCCGAAAGAATTTCTGTGATATAAGGCATACAGAAACCGCCCTGACATCTGCCCATCTGCGCTCTGGTTCTGCGCTTTACACCGTCTAAATCACGTGCGGGAGGATTGGTTCTTATCGCTTCTCTTATTTCACCCTCGGAAATACCTTCACAGCGGCAGATGATTCTGCCATAAGCTCTGTTTTCCGCTATCATTCTGTTTTGTTCGTTAACAGACGCCTCTTTGAAATAATGAGCAGGCTTTCTTATCGGATTGAAGTCCTCATTTTTGACAAGCTCCAGTCCCTGTGCTTTCAGCATTTCCGTTATGTACTCCGCAATAGCCGGTGACGCACTCAGGCCCGGCGATTCAATGCCGGCGGCGTTTATAAAATGCTCACAGGTTGAATTTATTATGAAATCCCCTGTATTTCCGACTGCTCTTAATCCGCAGAAGGAGGTTATTGTATCTCTCAAATTTATACCAGTAGTTGTTTCCGTACAGCGGCTAAGCACGGTTGATAGTCCATCTATGGTTGTGGCAGTATCACTTTTGTTCTCTATATCCTCCGCTGTGGGGCCAAGCAGGAGATTGCCGTCAACCGTAGGGGTTACAAGAATACCCTTTCCCATATCCGATGGTGTTCTGAAAATGGTATGCGAAACCAGCCCGCCACTTGTTTTATCAAGCAACACATATTCTCCTCTCCTCGGATGCAGTCTTATATCCGACGGACCCGGCATTGCGGCAACAGCATCGGAATTCATTCCTGCGGCATTTACAACATACGCAGCCCTTATCTTATCGCCGTTTGCCGAAACAATCTCATAGCCCGCACCGCACTTCTTTATTTCCGTTACTTCAAAATTAACCTTTAGTTCCGCACCGTTATCCATAGCATTGCCTACAGCGGCTATGGTAAGCTCATACGGGCATACAATTGCACCTGTCCCGGCTCTTAATGCGCATACTGCATCGGGCGAAATATTCGGTTCAAGTTCATGCAGCTCCTCGCTGTTAAGAACGGAAAGCTCCTTTACGCCGTTTT
>CATVQN010000054.1 GCA_958346135.1 uncultured Eubacteriales bacterium
TGTTAAAATTTTATAATGTTTCGGAAATGGCAATTATTCAGTAGGCATTATTTATATATAACGACTTTTCGTATGAAGCTGACAGATTTCATTTGAGATAGTAAATAATGCCTGCTGAATAAATATAAATCTGCATTATTGCTGAGTTTTGAGGGATTATGTGATATAATGAGTGCAAGGAAAAATGCTGAAATCGCCAAAAAACCTTGCACTTATGTTTTCATGGGAGATACAAATATGTATAAATTTAAAAGTAGGCAAATCAGTTTTGCAGATTTTAATACCCCGATCGGTATGAAACTTAATCCTGATAATCGTTGGGTAAAGAAAGCCGAAATGATTCCATGGGATGAAATAGAACAGTGTTAACAGCGCAGGCCTCATCTTTCGAGACAGCATTGGCGAAATATTTCAGAAGGTCATGGAGCTGTTGTAGTAGGATGCCAGCAAAACCAGCTTTTTTCACTGCATAAATTTTAAGGCTGCCACAGAGACAAAACTCTTTGCGGCAGCCTCTTTCTGTTCTATTTTACCTGTGCCAAAGCCTGTTCCAAATCCTCAATAATATCCTCGGCATTTTCAATCCCCACAGATAAGCGAATCAAATCAGGTGTCACGCCGGCCGCCTTTAATTCCTCGTCATTTAGCTGACGGTGGGTATGGCTGGCAGGATGCAGCACTGACGTTCTGGCATCTGCCACATGGGTAACGATTGCGGCCAGCTTTAAGCTGTCCATAAAGGTCACCGCTGCGCTGCGGCCGCCCTTTACACCAAAGGAGATTACCCCGCAGGAGCCGTTTGGCAGATACTTCTGTGCAAGCGCATAATATCGGTTTCCCGGCAGTCCGCAGTAATTCACCCAATCCACCTTGGGGTGCTTTTCCAGGTATTCCGCAACAGCCTGCGCATTGGCGCAGTGCTGGCGCATTCGAAGCGGCAGCGTCTCCAGCCCCAGGTTCAGTAAAAATGCATTCTGGGGCGATGGAATGGAGCCCAAATCCCGCATGACTTGTGCAGTGGCCTTGGTAATGTAGGCGGCTCTGCCGAATTTTTCGGTATAGGTAATACCGTGATAGGATGCGTCCGGGGTGGTGAGACCGGGGAATTTTCCGGAGGCCTCCCAATCAAAATTACCGCTGTCCACAATGGCACCGCCCACGCTGACAGCGTGACCGTCCATATACTTGGTGGTGGAATGTACCACAATATCTGCGCCCCATTCAAAGGGTCGGCAGTTCACCGGGGTTGCAAAGGTGTTGTCAATAATCAGCGGCACCTGATGGGCATGTGCTACCGCAGCCCACTTTTCAATATCCAGCACCACCAGAGCCGGGTTGGCGATGGTCTCGCCGAACATTGCCTTGGTATTTTCCCGGAAGGCAGCGGATAATTCTTCCTCGCTGGCATCGGGGTTTACAAAGGTCACATCAATTCCCATCTTCTTTAAGGTCACACCAAATAAATTAAAGGTTCCGCCGTAAACGGTAGAGGAACAGATAAAGTGATCTCCCGCCTGACAGATGTTAAACAGGGCATAAAAACAGGCGGCTTGTCCGGAGGATGTCAGCATAGCGGCAACGCCGCCCTCTAAAGCGGCAATCTTCGCAGCCACCGCATCGTTGGTGGGGTTTGCCAGCCGGGTGTAGAAATATCCGTCCTCCTCCAAATCAAACAGCCTTCCCATTTCTTCGGTAGAACCGTACTTCCATGTGGTTGTCTGATAAATCGGCAGCACGCGGGGCTCGCCGTTTCCCGGCGTATAGCCGGCCTGAATACATTTGGTTTCTATATGCATTGTTACACTCCATTCTGCCGTTCCGCCCCGGCCAAAATCTCTTCTCTGCGGAAAATATGCTTCTATGACAAGAGAAAATAACATTGTTTTTATTATAATCCATTTTATGACCGATTTCAATACAAAGTTTTTCTAAAACAAAAATGCAGGGCAAACGCAAAACGTTAATCCCCTGCATTTTTTATGTAATACTTTATTCTACATTACGGCTCATACCAGAAAATATCCCGGTTGCCCAGCAGCCGGCTGACAGCCTCCATAAAGAAGTAGTCCCCGTAAATCAGCCCCACATTGACATTTTGGTTGGCTGTACAGTGTCCCGTACCCTCTCTTAAGATACACTGTTTGTCATTGTCCAGGTTGCTGTAATGGTCTGCAAGAGACTGAAGCATCCGAAGTGCCGCCTTCTGATAAACCTCCTTCTCACAGTCCGGAACATGCTCCGCCAACTCCAGCAGTCCGCACGCCGTACAGGCAGATGCCGAGGTATCTCTTGGGGTATCAGCTCTGCGCTCCACGCGGAAATCCCAGTGGGCAACATAGTCCTCCGGCAGATTTGCCAAAAAGAAGCTTGCAACTTTTTTTGCGCCGTCTAAAAACTTCTGCTCTCCGGTATGCCGATAGCTAAGCGCCAGACCGTAAACCGCCCAAGCCGTTCCCCGAGACCACGCAGAGGTCGGAGATGCGGCCTGACCCTGGATGGATTCGATAAATTCGCCGGTTTCCGGATCAAAGGAGAGTACATGGTTTACCGAGCCGTCTGGACGCACAAAGTATTCCAGAACCGTATTGGCATGTGCCTTTGCAATATGACCGAATCTGGGATTTCCGGTAACCTCACTTGCCCAGTACAGCAGCGACAGATTCATACAGCAGTCGATGATTGCCCAGCCATTTTGCCAATTCCATGCCTGAATAAACTTTCCGGCCAGGTTAAACCGGGATGCCAAAAAGGAGGCCGCCTTCATACAGCGGGTTTTGGATTCCTCGGTTTTTAAAATCCGGTACTGAGCACCGGCAGACAGCAGCCAAATAAATCCGGCATCGTGATCTACACTCCAGAATTCGTCTAATACCACATCCAGCTTCTTTTCAACCTCAGCCGCAGTTTCGGCATACTTCTTATCTCCGCTCTGCTGATACGCCATCCACAGCATTCCCGGCCAAAAACCGTTGGTCCACCAGCTGAGATGCATATTATCATACACATCGTCCTTGCAGGCGTGAGGAAAACCCGCACCGATTGCCGCACAGTTTTTCTCCACCTTATTCATGATTTTTTCCATGGTCTCTTTTGCCCATGTCTGATCCATTTTTCTTCCTCCTTTCATAAAGCGCCCTTCACCTTTATGATCGATTTTTTGAAATTTGTATTTTTATGATAACCTCTCTTTACTTTTGCGTCCATATAGGATATAATGAATTTGTAATATCTTATGACAAAATCAGGAGGTAGTCCTATGTTGGCAGAAGGTGAAAAAATCTATGAACTCTATGTGTTTCCGGTTTTTGTACATAACCGCATTGCCACTGCGGATTGGAAATTTGAACATGATGTACTCCTTTACCATAACCTAATTTATGTATATGACGGTCTTGGAACCTTTGAATATGGCGGCATCAAAAAACAGGTAAAAGCCGGTGATCTGGTCTTTTTTCCCAAGGGCTGCTGCCGCTCCATGCGGACAAATGCTTCCAGGCTATTAAAGCTTTATACCGTTAACTTTCACGCTGCTCTCCCACTGAAAGAGAACGCCGGCTGGCGAATCGAACCTGCGGAGTTTCCCTTTGCATTTATAAAATCTCTGGACGACGAAGCCGTGCGCCAACAGTTTATGGTTTTGTTTGAACGACTGAATTTTTTGTTTCTTACCGGCGAAAATATGCAAAAGGTCAAGCTCAGAGAAACGCTTTCCGAAATTCTGGCTCTTGCGGATTTTTGTCAAAATCCCAAGTCCATTAGCTACAGCAGCCGAGACAAAGCCAACAAAGCCGTTCATTATATGACCGCCCATTACGGAGAAAAGCTTACCTTAAAAGTTCTCGCCGAAAGCGTAGGACTGAGTCCCTCTCACTTTTCTGCGGTCTTTCGGGAGGCCACCGGGCGCTCACCCATTGATTATCTGATTCATCTGCGCATCTTCAAGGCCAAACAGCTGCTCAGCGACGGCCGCTCTGTCACAGAGGTGGCTCGGGCTGTCGGCTTTTCGGATATTTACTATTTCAGTAATTTGTTTCGTAAAATAGAGGGGGTTTCTCCCAGCCGTTACCGATCTATTTTGTAAAACAATTTCCCTATCGTCTTTACACACTCCAAAAAAGCCGAGACTCCCGCAGTTTTTGCGGGAGTCTCACAAAGCCGATTACCGGACAATCAGCATTTCCTGAACCACATCATTATAAATCTTTAAGAATAAGCGTGCTTCATTGCCTTCCTCATAGATTTCAATGTCTGCGGGAGATACTACCTGAATGTTTGCTTTATTCCGGGTAGAATCGTACAGATATACTAAGGCATCACCGGTTGCGAAATTCATGATATCGCCGTTGACCGTCATGTTCACGCTGCCGCTGAACTTCTTGGTAACCCGTCCGTAGACCGTAGTCAGGTCTTTGGTTACCTCATGGACAAACTCGGTGTTCTTGGCACTGCTGTCGAACAATACGGTAATACCGTCAATTTCGCCCTTGGTATTGGTGCGGTACTGAATCACATCACCCTTGGAAAGTGTGGTGCCGTTGTCCTCACCCTTGCGCAGAATGGATTTATCGGCTGCAATAATGTCAACCTCTTTTCCGCTCTGCCAGCCGTATACCCGGTCTGTGTCCTCATAGTCCGCATTTTGGGTTGCGCTGACATGGTCAACCACCAAGATCGGTGATTCGGGTGCGGTAACGCCTACCGTGCTGGTGATAACCACTACCTTTGCAACATAGTTCTCCTGTAAATCATAGATGATTGCATCATAGGCGTTATCATTTGACAGGGTGGACTTGTTGCGGACAGAATACTTATCGGTATCCAATCCCGCATCTGCCGGGATATCAAAGATAATGGTATCCTCGGCAATAGCCACACTGCCCAGCTTACCGGAAGCCGACTTGTAAATCATGCCCGGCTTACTGATGTTCTTGGTAAACTCATTGACATTCGGTGCTCCGGTTGCGGTGTTATCCGCCGCAAGCTCAATGGCATTCACATTGCCGCTGCTGTTGGTTTCATAAACGATTAGCTGCGGTGTTACACTGCCGCCGGCATTGTTTAAGGTATCCACAACCGCTTTCGGCTCTAAACCGTACTTATCGTTCAGCCGCATCTTATTGGTGCTGGTCAGGATCTGGGTTTCTCCGCCTGCGGTAAACAGTTTGAACTGCGCAGTGGTTTCAAATTTGTCGTTCATAGTCGCTCCTACCAGATACCCATACTTCTTCACTGCATTTTGACCGTTCTCCACCGTAGCGTTGGGATCTACTGCGGCAATCTTGTTTTCCATATCCAGATAGAAGGTTCCCTTATCACGAAGCGCAATGGCATTGGGATAGCTGTCCGCTTTCTTATACAGCTCACTGCTGCTTCCGATTCGATAGCCCTCGTCGGTTGCCTCCGTCACCATACCATTAATAGAGGCGTCGGAAACATAACCCTTAATCAGCTCCTTATCGTCACTGATGGTATAGGAAATGACATTCCATTCACGCAGATCGCCTACCGCAATCTCTGCGCCGTTCTTGATCAGACTAAATCTTACGGTATCCTGATTTTCGTCAAATACCAAGGAGCCGTTCAGATATTTGTCAGTCACTCTTCCCGTAACGGTAGAAACCGTATCGACCACCAGATTCTTAAAGTGGTTTGCAAAGACAATTTCATAAATACCGTTGGTGTCGGCATCCAGCAGCGTTACGTTACCGGAAGTGGGCTTTAACTCCTCTAATGTCACGCCGGTCTTGTACTTACCGTTGTAGATATACACGGCATCTGCTGCAATACTTGCCGTCTTGCTGCGGTGATCGGTAGCAGATGCCCAGTATTCAAAGGTACGGTTTCCGTCACCTGCCTCAGATACATTTACAATATCATCGGCGTTGACCGTAACCACCTTATTCTTATTCTGCTGGGATCTCACGTCAATTAAGGTCTTTTCATCGGTTTTCTTATCAATGCGGGCATAGAACAGAACGTTATAGCCTAAGAACTGTTTCGCCTGTGTGTCACCCTCTCGGTATTGTTTGTCGTCAATTCGGATCCGGTCACGGTCGGTGGTGCTGCCGCCGTCCAGTGCGGTTTCACTGGTAGCGGTAATCTGGCCGTAGCCTTTTTCTACATTCAGTCGGTCATAAAGCAGGGTTTTGTCCACCACTTCATAGGTGGCACTGCTGCCGTAACCCACCTGCTCCATCAGGTTTACTGTCAGTGCGTTAAAAATCAGCTGTGCAATATCGCCTCGGGTTGCCGGCTGGGCAGCGGTACCGGAAAGTCCGCGAAACAGCTGGTTATTGGAAGCGATATACATATACCCGGTGGGATATCCGCCCCGTTCTTCCGCTGCCGGCGCATAACCCATTGCTCTTACAATAATGGTAACTGCCTCCTGCAAAAGCACGTTGTCATCCGGGCGGTAAGTTCCCACATCGTCACCGACTACCATTCCCTGTTGGTCGGCTACATTGATTGCGCCGGTTGCCCAGTGGTCTGCCGGTACGTCCGGAAATTTTGTGGGGCCGTTGGAACTTTTTGCAATGTCTTCCAGTCCAACTGAATAGACAGCAACCTTGGCCATCTCGCTTCGGATAATATTATCACTCGGCCGGAAGGCGCCGCTCTCAGCGTCACCCACCATGATACCCAGTGCCCCTAAAAGCTCGGCTGCCTCCTCATATTGCGTGCCCGCAATGTCCGGTGCCAGGGTAACCCGGCTGGTGCTGTAGCGGGACAGCGCAGGCGCCTCCGATACGGGCTGTGCAGCCATACCGTTGTATTTTGAACTGTTTTCAATCAGGTTGGTGTGGATTCCCTCGGACACATCCAAGGTACCGTCGGCATTGGTACCGTCAAAGGACTGTAGGTTTACCGTCCTGGGCGTTACCGTGCCGGCCGGCGTTTTGGCCGGTGTGTTGGCGGACGCATTCTTTTGCGCAAGCCCGCTGCCGGGCTCAGCCGCCCTCATGCCGCCTTCGCCGTCGCCGGATACGGGCTGACTGTCCTCTATATATACAGAAGCCTCATCTATCGGCTCC
>CATVQN010000055.1 GCA_958346135.1 uncultured Eubacteriales bacterium
TTGGGGAAGGTTTCACTTGCCGCCGATCGGCATTTTTCCGGCGGCGTATCATATAGAAAAAACATTAAATTATTATATTATTTATTTTCCGGGAGGGAAACATTTTGGAAAAAATTTTTAAACTTAAGGAAAACGGCACGAATGTCAAAACAGAGGTTATTGCCGGCGTTACCACATTTTTGGCAATGGCGTATATTCTTGCTGTAAACCCGGCACTGCTCGGGACCATTGACGGAGTTTCTGCGGCTGCTATCTTGACAGGTACGGCTCTGTCTGCGGCAAGTGCCACGCTCTGTATGGCGTTCTTTGCAAACTATCCGGTAGCGTTGGCATCCGGTATGGGTCTGAACGCATTTTTTGCATTCACTGTATGCGGCGCAATGGGAATTCCGTATGCTGTTGCATTGACTGCGGTTTTGGTAGAAGGTGTAATCTTCCTGCTGCTGTCTCTTTGTAACTTTAGAGAAGCGCTGGTAAACCAGATTCCGAAGAATCTGAAGCTGGGCATTACAGCCGGTATTGGTTTATTTATCACCATTATTGCTATGATTAACGCAGGTGTTGTTGTGGCAAACGAATCCACGCTGGTATCCATCGGCAGCTTTGGAACGCCGCAGTTTGTACTGGCGCTGGTAGGTTTCTTAATTATCGGTATCTTCCATTACTTTAAAGTTCCGGGCGACATTCTCCTGGGTATTTTAGCAACCTGGGTGCTTGGAATTATCGCTGAGCTTTGCGGCTGGTATGTGGTAGACGTAGAAGCCGGTGTTTACTCACTGATTCCTTCCTTCAGCGGTTTCAGCTTTGAAGCACCTGCTTTCTGTAACTTTGATTTTAATTACTTGGTAAAGCATATTTCTACATTTATTGTAGTTGTATTCACCTTCCTGTTCACAGATATTTTTGATACGGTAGGTACCCTGATCGGTGTTGCCGAAAAAGGAAATCTGCTGAACGAAAAAGGTGAGCTTCCCCATGCAAAAGGTGCTTTGCTTGCCGATGCAGTAGGTACCTGCGTAGGTGCGGCTTTGGGTGTTTCCACGGTTACCAGCTATGTGGAGTCCAGTGCGGGCGTATCCGCAGGCGGACGTACCGGTCTGTCTTCTGTGGTTACCGCACTTTTGTTCCTGGTATCTTTGATCCTGGCTCCGATCTTCCTGGCAATTCCGTCTTTTGCTACGGCGCCGGCTATGATGTTTGTAGGTCTCTTGATGCTCAGCTCAATTACCCAGATGAGCTTTGAGGGAGATATCGCAGATACCATCGGCGGATTTGTTGCCGTAGTATTTATGCCTCTTACCTATTCTATTGCAAACGGTATTATGTTCGGTATGCTCTCTTGGGTTATCCTCAAGATCTGCACCGGCAAGATTAAGGATATTAAGCCTGTTATGTGGATTTCCACCGCTTTGTTTGCACTGTACTTTATTCTCAAGTTCATGGGAATCATGGGCTGATTGAATTTGACATAAAAGGGAGACAACGTCATGGAAAATCATTATTCTATGGAGATTGCGGGGCTGAAACGGGATTTGCCTTTTTGTAAGGTCAATGATGACTTGCTGATTGCTGCATTTATTATGTTTGGTGATGTGGAAATTACGGTAGCCGCAGCACGCGAGCTGTTGGCTGTCGCTCCGGAGCATGATATTATGATTACTGCTGAAAGCAAGGGAATTCCGCTGATTCACGAAATGGCACGGCAGTCCGGTGCAAAAAATTATATTGTTGCCCGGAAGGGTCCCAAGGTTTATATGCAGGATCTTCATACCACCTATGTGAACTCCATTACCACGGTAAGCCGTCAAATGCTCTGTATCAGTGGTGCGGACAGTGCTGCGATGAGGGGAAAGCGTGTTTTGATCGTGGACGATGTAATCAGTACGGGAGAATCCTTGAATGCGTTGGAAACGCTGGTAGAGGAAGTCGGCGGCAATATTGTCGGCCGTATGGCTGTTTTGGCAGAGGGTGATGCCGCAGAACGTGAGGATATTACCTACCTGGCACGGCTGCCGCTTTTTGACGCTGACGGAAATCCGAAATAACCATCCTAGGGATTCTGACAAAACCATCTGAAAAAGGGTAAAAACTCTCGAATAGAGACTGTTCTTGGTCTTTATTCGGGAGTTTTCTGTTTTTTAGGCAAGGTGGTGTGCATCCTCCCTTGCCTAAAAAGAAGTTCCATAAAATATTTTTCTGCTTTAGCTTGATTTCGACAGATTAAATGGAAAATTATGGATATAATACCTCTGTAAGTGCTGCGGAGGTGGAAAAATGAAAGATACAAAAGAAAGAAACAAGGTGGAGTTTGCATTGGTAGCCCAAGAGCATGTACGGCAAAAGAAAGGGGAGCGGCCTAAGATTCCTGTGGCTGATTTACTGATTCGGGCGTTGGGCTTTTTAGCGGCAAGAGCTGTGCCGCTGCCCGGACTTGCGCCCTTTGGTCTGGCTTTTTTGGCAATGGACAGGAAATTTTCTGTTCCTAATTTGTTTTCCATGTTTATGGTTGTGTGCGGCTATGCCAGTCTTTTTGACGGGTTTGCACTGCGGTACATAGGTGCCTGTTTGGTCTATGAGACGGTTCTCTTCTTTTTGGATCGGAGCGAAGAGTTATCTCTTCGTGCGGCAATGGTCATTGCGTCGGCGGGAACGGTCATTTTTCATTTGGTAGGGCTTTTGTGGACAGGCCTCTCCGGCGGTGAGGTGCTGTTAATACTGCTGGATTTTGCGCTGACCGGTCTGGGTGTCTTGGTACTGGATCGAAGCCGAAATCTTATGAATGTAAAGAGCCTGGTCAGCCGGGTTCCCTCGGATGAAGAAAAGCTGAGTCTTTGTATTGCGGCAGGCATTGCGCTTCTGAGCTTTCAAAGCATTCCGGAGACGCCCTGGTTTTCGGCGGCCAATATTTTAGGTTTCTATGTTTTAGGCTTGATTTCCGTTGCGGGCGGCATTCTGACCGGAGCCGTAGGGGGACTGGGCATTGGATTCTTGTTGGGATTGCAGAGTGATTTGCTGTCCTGTCTGGCAATCTTTGGAGCAAGCGGCCTGGCATGCGGGTTTTGCAGTCGTTTTCATAAATATGCAGCTGTCACTGCTTTGGCTGTTTCGGGGGCGTTTCTCTCTTTTTACAGTCTTACCGCAGGCATGCCGCCCATTCGGTATTTAGAACCTGTGCTGGGGGCAATGCTGCTGGCGGCAATGCCGGATATGGTCTTTCGTCAGGTTCGGCGGTTTACGGATTTTGGCACAGTCCCGGTGGAGGCAGACAATCCCTATAAAAATCATGTCCAAACCAAGCTGGCACTGGCGGCCGATTCCTTTCGGACGCTTTCGCAGACCTTTGTCCGGCTTTCCGATAAACAGGACCAGGTGGATATGCAGGATATTGCCTCCCTTTTTGATACGGCGGCGGACCGGGTCTGCCGCAGCTGCACCCGGGTGGAGAACTGCTGGAATAAGAATTTTAACGCCACTTATAAAACCATGTTCAAGTTTCTGGAGATTATGGAGCGTAAGGGGTGCTTAAATCCTGAGGATGTTGACCCTTATTTTTCGGAGCGCTGTCTGCGTCTGAATCCGCTGATACGAGAGGTCAACCGGCTTTTTGAGGTCTATAAAATCAATCAGGTCTGGAAGCGGAAGCTTTGTGAAAACCGGGAGTTGGTAGGGGAACAGTTCAGCGGCGTAGCGGAGATTCTGACTCGGCTCAGCCGGGAGCTGGATCGGGAAACCTCCATGAATCAGCTGGCGGCGGAGGAAATTCGATGCCGTCTGGAGAACAAGGGGGTTGCCCTCAAATCCGTACGGGTGGTGCAGAGCTTGGACGGGCGGCAAACGGTACAGCTGGAGATTAGGGATGCGGAAAATACCGATATAGACGGGATTCCCGGCGTTTTAAAAAGTGTACTTGGGACAAACTTTTCCATGTACTCTTCCTCGCCAGAGCCGGAAAAGGGCAAGAACAAAACCCTGCAGTTTACGGAGGCGCCGGCGCTGCAAATGGAGGCGGCCTTTGCCTGTGCGGAAAAGAGCGGAGAATGCGGAGATTCTCATATGCTGAATCTGCTCCATGGCGGGAAGTACATTGCTACGCTCAGTGACGGAATGGGAACCGGGCATCGGGCCAGCCGGGAGAGCAGTGCTATTGTTTCTCTGCTGGAGGATTTTATGGATGCCGGCTTTGACAAAACGGTGGCGGTCAAGCTGATTAACTCCGTCATGGTTATGAAATCGGCAAATGAGGCCTTTGCCACCGTGGATATGTGTATGGTTGATCTCTACACCGGTGAGGCAGAATTTATTAAAAACGGTGCAGAACCCAGTTATATCAAACGCATTGGCGGTACGGAAATTGTACGTTCGGCATCGCTGCCGGTGGGAATTTTGTCCGGGGTGGAAATTGAGACCTTTGCCCATAAGCTGGGACCGGGGGATACGGTAGTGATGGTGAGTGACGGTCTGGAGGTGCGGCAGGGATGTGACGGCTGGCTCCGTCAGGCCATTGACCAAACGCCGCCCGATGCTCCGGTACAGGAGCTGGCCGACTGGATTATGGCACAGTCGGTTGCCCTAAAAGGCGGTACGGCCGATGACGATATGACGGTCATTGTTCTGCGCCTTTCCGCAGCAGCCTAGAAAAGGGGAATACGACTGCTCCGTTATTTTTCATTTATGTTGCAAAGAGGACTTTCGCTGCGAGAGTCCTCTTATATTTTATGTAGAAAATACTGCAGAACCGACAGCCGCAAGAAAGAAATACTTCGACTGCGGTCGGGCGGCAATGGAAAGAGGTGTATATGCCGAAAAAAGTGCGCACAGCAAAATAATAATACTGTTTTTTCAAAAAAATAAAATTTGCACTTGCTATTTTGCGAAAATATGATATGATATATTTAAATGTCTGCCGGATACCGTCCGCAGATCATTGATAAACATATAGATAAAGGAACATAGGAGGAATTATTATGCCAATCGTTGATATGCCACTTGCAGAACTGAAAACCTATCAGGGGAGAAACCCCAGACCTGCGGATTTTGAGGAATACTGGGACCGTGCCGTTGCGGAGATGAACGCAGTGGATCCCAAGGTAGAGCTGGTGGAGAGCAAATATCAGTTTGCCAATGCAAAATGCTATGATATGTACTATGACGGAACCCGGGGCGGCCGGATTCATGCCAAGCTGCTTATGCCGTCCAAAATATCCGGAAAGGCCCCGGCAATGCTATGCTTTCACGGATATTCCGGCGCAGTGGGTGATTGGATGGCATATCTGGGATATGTGAATATGGGCTTTGTGGTTGCGGCCATGGACGTCCGGGGTCAGGGCGGAACCTCGATTGATAAAACGCCGGTTGCGGGCAATACCCTGCACGGTCATATTATCCGCGGTCTGGACGATCCGGACCCCGATAATTTATTGTTCAGACAGGTTTTCTTAGATACAGCACTGCTTGCAAAGATTGTCATGGCGATGGACGAGGTAGACGAAGGCCGGGTAGGCGCCTGCGGCGGTTCCCAGGGCGGGGCGTTGACCGTAGCCTGTGCGGCGCTTGTGCCCACCCTGAAGATGGCGTCACCGGACTATCCGTTTTTGAGCGACTATAAGCGAGTTTGGGAGATGGATATGGCAGAGCGCGCCTATGTTGAGTTAAAGGAATATTTCCGTCACAGCGATCCCTGCCATGAACGTGAGGACGAGATCTTTACCAAGCTGGGTTATATTGATCTGCAGCACCTGGCCGGAAGAATCCGGGCGAAGATGCTGTTTGGCTGCGGACTGATGGACAACGTCTGCCCGCCCTCTACCCAGTTTGCAATCTATAACAAAATTACAGCCGAGAAGGATATGGTAATCTATCCGGATTTCGGACACGAGGGACTTCCGGGAATGTCGGATAAAAAGGCGGTATTCTTCCAGCAGCTGTTGTAAAATCATCAGAGGGGAGCGAGCGAAATGCAAAAACATGAGGACAAAGAGAATATGGTGTTAGAGCTGCTGCACCAAGATTGCCGCAGTTCTTTGGAAGAGATGGCAACCATGCTGAATATGCCGATGGATGAGGTGGCCAAAATCATTGACCGTCTGGAAAAGGAGAATGTGATTTTGGGCTACGGCGCCCGGATTAACTGGGACAAGGCCAACGGCACCGATGTGGTGACCGCCTATATTGAGCTGCGAGTTATGCCCCAGCGGGATCGGGGATTTGACCGGATTGCAGAGCGGATTTATCAATATCCCGAGGTCAAAGCGGTTAACCTGATGAGCGGCAGCTATGACTTCGGCATCACAGTCGAGGGAAAAAATATTCAGGAGGTTTCCCGGTTTGTCTCAGAACGTCTGGCACCTATGGAGTCGGTGGTGGGAACTGCGACGCATTTTGTACTCAAGCGCTATAAGTATGACGGTGTGATTTGTTCCGTGCCCTCCAAGGACGAAAGAGAGGTTATTTCTCTATGAGCATGGATATGAAAGGACTGCTCAACCCTGTAGTCCGGGATATACCGCCCTCCGGCATCCGCCGTTTTTTTGATATCGCGGCGGAGATGAAGGATGCCATATCCCTGGGGGTGGGCGAGCCGGATTTTGTAACTCCCTGGCACATTCGTGATGAGGGCATTTATTCCCTGGAAAAAGGTAAAACCTACTATACCTCCAATGCCGGCTTAAAAGAGCTGCGAAAGGAGATTACGGTTTATCTAAAGCGCCGTTTCGGTCTAAACTATGATCCGTTGACCCAGGTGACGGTAACGGTAGGCGGCAGCGAGGCCATTGATTTGTTTTTCCGGTCGGTGATCCAGCCGGGGGACGAGGTTCTGATTCCGGAACCCAGCTTTGTCTGCTATCGGCCTTTGACTCGGCTGGCCGGTGGTGTTCCGGTGCCGATTGTCACCAAGGCAGAGAATCATTTCCGGCTGACGCCGGAGGAACTGAAGGCGGCTATCACCCCAAAAACCAAGATTTTGGTACTTCCCTTTCCCAACAACCCCACCGGCGGCGTCATGCGGAT
>CATVQN010000056.1 GCA_958346135.1 uncultured Eubacteriales bacterium
GGCTTGTATTGATATTTTATAAACAAAAACAAGGTTAACCCATATATCGTCAAAACAAGGAGAATGTTGATGATCATGATGGCAATGAAATGAAAATATACCTTGTCAAAATAATTTTCTTTTAAAATCTGACAGTATTCTATGCTCGAAACACCGCTGTTATTGGTTAATAGAATATAGTGATTTAATTTTCCGGATAAAAACGAATGGATTAAATCCTCCGCATCCTCGCCTGCATGGCCGCATGTCCGTTCCCTTGACGCGCAGAAAAATAATGGTTTCTGACGTGTCATAAATATTTTTAATAATGCTGCGTATATCCGATGCATCGATTTCCGCAATAACCACGGTGCTTCCCTTGTAATCCACGCCATTTTTTATGTGCAGCGTACAAAAAATTCTGGAGGTGTCGCTGTTTTCAAAAATGCTCCACCCCTTTTGCTGAACAACATTTTGCATAAAATCCCGGTACGCGCCATCATCTCTGCTGAACAGTCTTGCAAAATAATCCATTGACGAAAACGCACCGTAAGTGCTTATTACATAATCACTGTCACTGAAATATACCGCGATGTTCGGACTTGACGAAATATTATCCATGTTCATCCCGACAATCTCGGTCATGTAATCAATAAAAGCATTGACACTGTTTCTGTCGCTTTTATTTTTGTTGACATCCCAAAGAAACTCCTTAAACTCATCGCTGCTACCAACGATATTTAAAGAGCGTGTAATGTTATTGAGCGAAATATCCATGGATTCTGACGTGCTTTGCAAACTGTATTCGTTAATTGCCGTGACGTTTCTTTTTGTATATCCGTTCATCACGTGCATAATCGTAAAAAAGTTCGTCAGCAGTGTAATAACAATAATTAAAAAACACAAAATAAATAAATGTACGATACTTCGTTTTTTTAGTATATCTATAAAAAATTTATTCACGGTTTCTCCTATATTCTTCCTATCCGGGGACACATTTTGCGATCCCACAGATAAATCCGAACGCTTTCGTCTTTATTTTTTTTAAATCCGCAGTTGATATGATAGATTGTATCAGCGTTTGCCTTCAGCACAATGCTTTCGAATTTGCTGTCAACCAACACCTCCCTATGATCATACTTTGCAATAATCACCATCACCATTTTTGATGTGTCAGCAATATTTTTTATATGAAAGTCCCCTTTGACTTCCTCATCGGTATCGATCGCGTAGTCAAGCAGACTGATCTGCTCCTCCATCTCCGGCAGGTAAAACGACAACACGGCATGCTGACGATATTCTGAAGAATAAATATCCGCCTCATAGATTCCGCTTGGCGAGCCATCCAGTACAAACGAGGTTTCGAATCTGTTTCCCTCCACCGATTGCCGGTCCATGTATCTGATGTTTTTCTTCTCGTCCGTAACCATAATATCGAAAAGCGCATTCTTTCCATAATAGAGGTCACCCGTTATTGTTACCGCTTTGTTCACCGCATCGACGGAAATATGAAACAGCTGATGCTCAACTTCTTTTACCTCTGCCTCGTTGATATCGATTTCATAATACTCCCGGTCATACGCATCGTTTTTGCTTTGTATCATAAACAAAAACTTCCCGTTTTCTGCACTTTCCAGACTTACCTCATAGAAATCCAAATCGTCCTCCGCGTACGAAAATGACACGGGCTGAACCCAGTTTGTATTATTCGCACGGTTTCTTATTTTAAGGATCTGGGCATTCTCTTGCAATCCGGCGCTGTTGATCATCCTCTTTCCGTCACAGATTTGGGCATCTCCGTATCCGAATGTCTTTACCGCCATGGCTACAGCAGTGTTATCATATTGGAATGTGCCATCCTTTTCTTCTTTAAAAGGAAGATCAGAAAAATACTGAACATAGGCATCTGCCGATGCGTCACTGAGCGCAATATCATCAATGACAATGACAACCCCTTTTTTGATAAAAAGTATATGCCTGTTAAACTTATCCACCATTCTGCTTTTCCCGTATGCCGCAGTCGCATCGCACATTGCATAAGCATACGTTTTGGTGCCGATAAATCTTTTCACCTCCGAAACCACGTCGGGTCCCTCGTCGGGATTCACGTCAAAGTTTGTCCAGTTTTTTCCCTCTCCATACTGTCCAGCACCGTTTACAATCAACGTATTATGATCCGATGTCCTGGATGCAGTATAACCGTCGTCACTCAAAAGCTTATACCCGTTATAATAAAGCGAAATATGGTTCATGTCCGGATGCAAATGTCCTGTTCCCAGATCGCTGCCTTTTGACCATGTCTTAAACTGATAAGGAGCATCCAGGCCGACCGCTCTGCCGCAGTGAAATGCCAATGCCGTTTGGTTCTTTCCCCACCCGGTTCGCATAAAACCGTAGCCGGTCCTTAAAAACAATTTATCACAAGGGTATTCCTCATCATTCGGCTGCTCCTGCGCAAGCGTACTGTCATAGTACATTAGTACCTTCCAATAGCTTTTTTTATCTGCCCTGCTATCTAGTCCCTGATGAACAAACCATTGCGTCTGTTCGCTCCGGTTTAAAGCCGCCAGATAGGAAAGCTCCGCGATATACGCACCGCCGCAATCCTCGTCACTGTCCGAAAAATCAAAGACCGACGTGTCGGTAATCTTATATCCTTCACCTACTACCAGATAATTTGCAAAATTTCCCGTTTGCCTTACAAATTCGGATGCGGTGTAATTCTCACGTCCACAATTTTGCGCAGTGTTCAGATAATAGATCATATGACTGATGCCGTATTGCCAATATAAAAACCCCTCGATCGTAGAGCCGTCTTTTGGAAGGGCGCTGAATGCTTCTTTATAGTAAACCTCCGCCTGCGTCATCCACTTTTCACTGATTTGGGGCGCGTCATCATAAATTGCCGCCCCTGCAACCATCAAAGAAGCCGCATTGATCCATAGATGATTTTGAAGGAACGACTTGCGCCACCAGCCGCCCGCACCGTTATTATACATCCCGTTTCCCTTCTCGATCAACAGGTTTAACGCATGTTCTTTTTCGCTTTCGGATAGGGTGTTATGACACCAATCATAATATGCTGACACGCCAAAAAGCATGTGTGCGCAAGCCAAATCCTTGTTGCAGTAGGCCGAAGTTCTGCCCCACGACGGATATTGCTCCGCTGCCGCCACGATCTCCGCGGCGGCAGAAGAATATTTTTCATCTTGGGTCATCAGATATGCAAAGGAAAGCTTCATTATATTGTTTCCCACATCACGCATCCATAGTTCCTGGATATCCTCCGCCTCGTAGTATTCGGTGGGGCCCTGCGCGATAATCTCCTCACATTCTGACAGAAAATCGCGATAAACTGTATTCAATGCGCCATTGCAATTGGAAACAATGTCTGAAATCCTGCTTTTGTCAATGATCACTCTCGGATGCGTGCTTTCAGCATCCCCGATGCCAGAAGCATCTACGGTCATCGTGTGGATCATAATCATAAGCAATCCAATGGTAAATATTGCAAACCTTTTCATATCTCGTTGCCTCCGTTTATTTGTAGATTACAGCAGCACGCTCGGAAGAATATATGGAATACATATATATCTTCACATAGTCGTTTCCGTAATTTACAAAATCCTTCAGATCAAAGCCGGTTGCGTCAGAAACTCTAAAATCGTCTTTTTCTTTATCGTACGTGTAAAATCCCCGGTTACCGATCTCACGGATTTCACAAAGGCCGACAATCGCATTTCTGACATTTTCCTCTGTAATCGGCTTTGCCTCCAGCCGGAGCTTTTCGATAGCAAGCCCTTCAAGCTCTTCGGGTTTATACTTGGTTACCAAAAGCTTGCCGTCCTTATACTGATACAGATTTCCGATAATACTCCGCTGTACGTTATAGGCATCGGCAGAATTATACATTTCTCCGTCAATTTGTCCTTCAACCTTCATTTCACTTGCGTCAAAGAGTTTCTTGTATCCGTCAATTTTCTTATCAGAATCAAAGGATAGCTTTACCACATCGCCGCTTTCAACGCCGTCTAAAACGTTCGCCTCAGCCTCTGCCGCCTCTACCTTGCTATGATTGGTATATCCCGTAAGATAATTGACGATCTGTCCCTCTTCGTCCAAGCCTTTGGATATCTCTTCTACAATGGTAACCGCCATATACGTATCGTAAACGCCTCCGGCTGTTCCGCCTTTATCCGAGATATTGAAAATAACGGCACAGCTTTCAATGGTATTTATCCCGACCTTGTATGTCACAAAATCAGAATAGACTCTTTCATCGACAAGTGCGCTCAGCCCCCTGTAACCATAGTTTTCATCAATCTTTTGGTTTTCCTCCGGGATGACGCCATTGCTGTCCGGCAGACCTGTCGGAATGTAGAGTACCGGCGCATCTTCATTAAGAACCGCCGCGGTCATAAAATGCGGCTTATACCACTTAATTCCCTCATTTGCGGTATACGCTTCCATGAGCGCATTTTCCTTGCTCTCTGTACTGCCCAGATAAAGCGTATCAATCCAGTAAATCTTGTTTTCATCGTTTTGCGCATATCGGACGATCAAGTGTTTCCCGTCTGACTCAAGCTGGCTTAATCTGTCGTATAATTGTTTTTGGGTCAGCCTGTCGCCATCCACACTGACTTTATCCGTCACCGAGGCAGCAAGGAATTTTTCCTTTCCTTTTCCCTCTTTCAGGATTCTGAGCATAAAATCGTCATCAAAGCTGCCGCCGAATTTATACGACACAATATATCCGATTTTCTTATCGTCACCACCCTCTTTCACTGCGGCAACCTTTCCTGTGATACTGCGTAAAAACAGGTACTCCTCTCCGAGCTTTGCGTTGTACTCCTGCGCAAATTTCTCTGTGGTATCATACACTGTGCCATCAATTCCTATTTTTCCATCCGCAGAAACGGCGGTAACCTTACCGTTTATTTTATTTTCGCCTGCCGAATAAACAAACGCATATTCTCCGTCCTGCGAAATCATAACACTGACGATGCTCCATTCCTTAATGTAGTCGCCGGTTATCCTTGTGCCGTTCTCATCCATAAACTCATATCTTTTTTGCGAAAGGTCGATGTTTGGCGCATTTTTCAGATACAGGGTCTCATGATCACTGTCATAATCACTGACAACATAGGTATCATAATCATCAATCACGATGACATCATCCCTGCCGTCCGCATCATAATCAATAAACAAAATTTTCCCGTCATCGCTAATATCAAACAATTCGCTTGTAAAGGAAGTTACCGCACGGTTGTTATAAATAATGTGTGCGCCGCCGTATACACTTCTTCTTACCGCATTGCCCTTGCTGTTGTAGTAGGAAAAGATTCCGTCTGCATAGCCTATGGCGTCATCGGCCATAACGGTGATAACTCTGTTTTTATCCAGCAACTTGTAATAGACGACTTCCTCCTTTTTTTCGTCGAAAAAGACCTCGACACTGTATCCGATATAATTTTTAATATCGGTATCTCCTAAGGACAACCGTGTACCGTCAATTCTGACATGTCCCTCATCGCCGTCGGGTTTTTCCAGAGAGGTATACTCGTTTTGCGTCACAACGCCCTCGATGATATCGATTCCCCGATACAAGGAGATCAGCTTTCTGCCGCCGCTGTCCTTCACGGTAACCGAATCAGCAGAGACACTGTAAAACTCGGCAACCTCCGTCTTCAGCGAATAATAGGCTAGCTTTGCAAACTCACCTCTCGTAAAACTTGTTTCGTTAACATCCTTTGTGATATCAATTCTCTTGGCAATGGTCAGATATCCGTAAGGATATCCGCCCAATGCCTCCGCAAAGCCGTTTCTGCCGAGAAGCGTTACAAATATTTTCACTGCCTCATGGTAGCTGATATAATCATTGGGGTAAAACAGGCCATCGCCGTTGCCATTTACGATCCCGGCTGCGCAGACCGCCTCGATCGCGCCGGCATATTTCATGTCGGACTGCACATCCGAGAACATGCCCTGATATTCCGCCGTGCTCAAATTCATAATATTGGCGATAACCCCACACGCCTCAGCTCTTGTTATGTTGATATTCGGTGCAAAGTTTCCGTATCCGTCATCGCCCATAATCCCAAGCGCCTCAAGGCATTTCGCCGCAGTCTCATACTCGGTTCCCTCTAGATCTGTGATTTCAGCCGAAGCACTGATCCCCGATGCAATAACAGCCAATGTTAAAATAAGTATAACCAGTTTTTTCATAACGTCCCTCCTACTCTGCCGAAATCAAACCTATCTCAGATATCGAAGTCCATCCGCCGCCGCCATCCGGACCGTTTCCGACAAACCGCAAATAACGCGTTTCAATATCATCTAAAGCGTATTCCTCGGCCTCGTTCGTTGTACCGCTTGTCATAAACGTTTTCACTTTCTTCCAATTGACGTTATCATCAGACACTTCAATTTCAAATTCCGTTTTTCTTGTATCGCCCCGATATGCGGCAACCAATATTGACTTGATCTTTTTCACGCTGCCCAGATCCATTTGCAGCCATTGCCCCATGCCCGTTGCAGACCAACGCGTTTTATAATCGCCGTCAAAAACGTTTTCACCCACATTACCGTCACTGGAGCTGTAACTCATGTTATAAATCGGTATATCGCCGATTCCCTTTGATGCCAAGGTTACGATGGTATATTCATTAATCCTTGATCCGTCAGGGTTTGTTACATAAATCTTGCTCTCTCCGAATCCGCCGTCACAAACCTCATACCGTATATCGGCAAACGGATTTTCGGCAGTTGCCTTAATGCTGACCGTATCTGCAAAAACATTAACCTCGTATCTTCGCACATCCTTTTGCAGTTCAATACTGTTGTTGCAAACGTTAATTGCTTTCAGCTCAAGATTCTCAAAGT
>CATVQN010000057.1 GCA_958346135.1 uncultured Eubacteriales bacterium
ACCCCCGAGATCAGAACGAGAGTGTCTGAAATGGCTTCCTTTTTCGGCATCCAGACTTGGTTTCATAAAAAAGTAACCGAGCTTTCCGGCGGTCAGAAACAGCTTTTAAATCTTGCCTCAGTTATGGTTATGCAGCCGTCTGTGCTGATTTTGGACGAACCTACCAGCCAGCTTGATCCCATTGCCGCACAGGAATTTTTGAAAACCTTAGAAAAAATCAACCGTGAGCTTGGAACAACGGTTATTCTGACCGAACATCGCCTGGAAGATGCCTTTCCTATCTCCGACAGAGTGATTGTTATGGATAACGGCAAAATCATTGCAGACGGCACACCCAAAAAAGTCGGTGAAATACTAAAATCAATCCACCACGATATGTATTTAGCCCTTCCCACGCCTATGAGAGTTTACGGCGCAGTAAAGAATGATTTGGAATGTCCGCTTACTGTCCGTGATGGCAAAGCATGGCTTGAAAAATACTCTGAAAATAACTCTTTGCATGCTGAGCTGATACCAAAAGCAGACAATCAGTCCGAAACAGCAGAAACGGCAATTGAGGTAAAAGATGCGTGGTTCAGATATGAAAAGAATTTACCGGATGTGATAAAGGATCTGAGTATAAAAATATATAAAGGTGAGCTGTTTTCCATTGTCGGCGGTAACGGCACAGGAAAAACAACGGCATTGTCGCTGATAAGCGGTCTCAATACACCGTATCGCGGCGAAGTCATGATAAACGGCGAGAGCATTGCAAAAGTGCGCCATTTATATAACGGTATTTTGGGCGTACTTCCGCAGAATCCGCAAAGCGTATTTGTAAAAAAGACGGTTTATCTTGACCTTTTGGAAATCCTGTCAGAAAAAAATTTATCAAGAGAAGAGAAAGAAATTCAAATTAAAAATATCTCTGCACTCTGCCGTATCGATGATTTACTAACACGTCACCCATATGATCTATCCGGTGGTGAGCAGCAACGTGCGGCACTTGCAAAGGTGCTGCTAATGTCACCTCAAATCCTGTTGCTGGATGAGCCGACAAAAGGGCTGGACGCACATTTTAAGCAAACTTTTGCGGATATTCTCAATGACCTGAAAGCAAACGGCGTAACCATTGTTATGGTGTCCCACGATATAGAATTTTGCGCCGAGTATGCCGACAGATGTGCTATGTTTTTTGACGGGAATATTACCTCATTCGGCGAGCCGCGAGCTTTTTTTTCCGGAAAGAACTTCTATACTACATCGGCTAACAGAATGGTAAGAACAAGACTCCCAAGGGCAGTGCTTACAGAGGATATTATACTCGCCTGCGGCGGCAAAGTGCAGAAGCTAAGGCATACCGAGTCACCTGAAATCACCTTGCCGGAGTGTGCGGTTAAGACGAAAGGAATGCATGGAAAAAACAAAAAGCGCACTCCTGTAAAAATGGTTCTGGGCAGTATATTGGCATTGCTTTTTATACTTACCTGTATTTTGCAGATGACGGATATTGATATCCCGCATTTGTCGGCAATTGCAAGCCTTGATACCGGCACGCTGCAGTTGATTACCCTTGCAGAAATTGCCGGGGCTTTGGTGTGTTTCCTTCCGCAAAAGGAGCTTTTCTTCGATTCGGTTCAGCAACCGCAAAACAGACGAAAGCTGACCAAACGGACGATTGCATCAGCATTGCTGATCCTTCTTGCCATACCGCTTACCATTTATGTAGGGATATTTTATTTGCAGGACAGAAAGTATTATTTTATAAGTCTGCTTATGATACTTGAAACCATGATACCCTTTGGTATGGTATTTGAAACCAGACGCCCGCAGGCCAGGGAATTGGTTGTAATAAGCGCACTGTGTGCGATTGCAGTTGCGGGCAGAGCCGCATTCTATATGCTTCCGCAGTTTAAGCCGGTTGTGGCGCTTGTGATCATTGCCGGCGTATGCTTCGGAGGCGAGACAGGATTTTTAGTCGGAGCAATGACAGGATTTGTGTCGAACTTCTTTTTCGGGCAAGGTCCGTGGACGCCGTGGCAGATGTTCGCTTTCGGCATCATAGGCTTTCTCGCAGGCATTTTGTTCAGAAAAGGATTTTTGAGAAAGACAAAGGCATCACTCTGCCTATTTGGAGCAATTGCAGCCTTTGTCATTTACGGCGGAATTATGAATCCGGCAGCCGTGATGATGGCACAGGAGCATTTGAACCTTGAAATGATAAAAGCTGCATACCTGACAGGTGCTCCTTTTGATTTGGTGCACGCCGCTTCCACCGCTTTTTTTCTGTGGTTTATCTCTGAACCCATGATTGAAAAACTGGAGAGAATCAAGGTGAAGTACGGACTGATTGAACCATAAGTTAAAACACAAATTCGTGCTTGTAATACTGTAGTTTTCAAGGAGATGTCCCGCATATTCAAGTTTGAGCTTGATCAGGTATTGGGTATAGGTACTGCCCATATGATGACGAAACATATCCAAAGGATTTTGACAGTCTGGTATATCTGTCACAGATATTGTAGGCGGAATCCATGCGGGCAGAGGTAGAGCATATACGCCGGAACAGAAAAAGAAATTGTATGCGATCAAATCATCACAGAACTCTCTGTCAGAAGTGTATGGGATACCTATTAAAAAATATCCGCCGAAGGTTTTCATTCCCTGCGGCGGGTTCTTCATCAATCTTATATGAGAACTAGCAGCCGGCTTTCTCCCTCAGTACCAACTCCACCGGACAGTGGTCGCTGCCCATGATCTCCTGATGAATGGCTGCGTCCTTTAATCTTGGCTCTAACGCCCCAGACACAATAAAGTAGTCAATCCGCCATCCCGCATTTTTCTCCCGGGCATGGAAGCGATAGGACCACCAGGAATACTCCTGCTGTGCCTCCGGATAAAAATAGCGGAAGGTATCAATTTTATTCTCTGCCAAAAGACGGCTCATCTTATCCCGCTCCTCATCCGTAAAGCCGGCGTTCCTTCGATTCGTTTTGGGATTCTTCAGGTCAATCTCCTGATGTGCCACATTGAGGTCACCGCAGTATATGATTGGCTTTTTCTGTTCCAGCTCTGCCAGATACGCACGCATGGCATCCTCCCATTGCATCCGATAGTCCAGCCGCTTTAGTTGATCCTGAGAATTCGGCGTGTAACAAACCACCAGATAAAAATCCGGGTACTCTGCCGTAATCAGCCGTCCTTCCGTATCATGCTCCTTCATTCCCATACCGTAGGCTACCGAAATCGGCTCCGCCTTGGTAAACAGCGCCGTTCCGGAATATCCTTTTTTCTCGGCATAGCACCAATATTGGTGATAGCCGGGAAGCTCCAGTGTAAGCTGTCCTTCTTGCAGCTTGGTCTCCTGCAAGCAGAAAATATCGGCGTCAAGCGCCTGAAAGCTATCCATAAAACCTTTATTCATGCAGGCTCTAAGCCCGTTGACATTCCACGAAATCAATTACATCTCATTAACCCCCTTACCAAAACGCACACAGCGGCACTTTGAAAACATTTTCGTTTCGTGATATCTCCAGTGTAGCATATTTTTTGAGAAAGAGCAAGTCATTCTCTTGACGAGCCGGCACACATGGAATATAATAAGAACATATCGACTGACCCGCAAAGGAGTTTTCTATGAAACGATTGGTCTTTCTGCCTATTCTTTGCATCCTGCTGACCGGGTGCCAAATGCCCTCCAAAGCTCCGGAATATACGGAAACCCGGTTTTTGATGGATACCGTCTGTACCGTCCGTGCTGGCGGAACCGACGCCAAGGCCGCTGTCCAAGCAGCTTTGGATAAGATACAGGAGATACAAAACTGCGTCAGCTTTTATGACGAAAATTCCACTGTTTCCGTCTTTAACCGCACAGACGCCCATCAACCTGTTTCTATTGATGTACACACCGAGACCATTTTAAAAACCGGATTGGAAATATCCCGTGCCTCCGGAGGTGCCTTTGATGTAACCATCGCACCGGTACGGACGCTTTGGCCTTTTCATGGGGAGGAAAATCCCGCTCCGCCGGAACCTTCTGCGATTACTGCACGGCTGCCGCTGATCGACTATCAAAGCTTAGAATTAGATCTTTCCAATCATACCCTGACCAAAACAAAGGATGGTGTTCAAATCGATTTGGGCGGCGCCGCAAAAGGCTACGCCGCCGATGCGGCACTGCAGGTATTAAAAGAGCTTGGGGCTAAGTACGGTCTTTTGGATTTGGGCGGCAACATTGCGCTCTTCGGAAAAAATCTAGAACGCAAAGACGGCAGCTGGGTTATCGGGCTCCAAAAGCCCTTTTCTAGTATCAGAGACTACAGTCAAACCGTCACCCTAACAGATGGCGGCGCCGTGGCAACCAGCGGCACCTATCAGCGGTATTTTACATATGACGGCCGCTTTTATCATCACATTTTAGACCCGGCCACCGGATACCCGGCCGAAACCGAATCAGACGGCGTTACCATTGTTTCCAATTCAGCACTGCTGGCAGACTGTCTTTCCACCGCCTGTTTAATTTTAGGCGAAGAGGACGGCCGCCGGCTTGCCGCACAATTTGATGCGGAGATTTATTTTGTTAACCGAGACGACAAGGGAGGAAACTAATGCATAAGAAACTCTATATCACGCACGCAAACCTCATTACCATGGAGGATAAAAACTTTCCAGACGGCTATCTCATTTTAGAGGACAGCAAAATTGCCGCACTGGGCGACATGGCAGATATGCCGGCATATCCCGAAGATGCCGAGATGCTGGATTTGCACGGCGCTGCTGTGACACCGGGATTGATTGACGCACATTCCCACATTGGAATGTGGGAGGACGGTCTGAGCTTTGAGGGCGATGACGGCAACGAGGATACCGATCCGGCCATGCCCCAGCTGCGAGCCTTGGACGGCGTAAATCCTCAGGATCGCGCCTTTCGGGAGGCGGTCGCCGCCGGCATAACCACCGTGATTACCGGGCCGGGCAGTGCCAATCCAATCGGAGGTCAGCTTTTGGCCATGAAGACGTCAGGCGTCTGTGTCGATGATATGCTCATTGCCGCTCCGATTGGAATCAAAGCCGCCTTCGGAGAAAATCCCAAGTCGGTCTATCATGACAAAAATCAGCTTCCGGTTACCCGCATGGGTACGGCAGCGGTCATCCGGGAAACTCTGTATAAAGCCAAGAATTATTTAAAACAGCTGGAGTTATCTGAAACAGACGAGGATGAGGAGCCGCCGGAATGGGACTTTAAATGCGAGTCCCTGCTGCCTCTATTGCGGCAGGAAATCCCTCTCCATGCCCATGCCCACCGGATGGACGATATTTTTACCGCCATTCGGATTGCCAAGGAATTTCAGCTCAAGCTGGTTCTGGTACACGGCACCGAGGCACATCTGGCTGCCGCGCGTCTGGCAGAGGAAAAGGTTCCGGTACTGTCCGGACCTATTCTCACCGATCGCAGCAAGCCCGAGCTTCGGAACCAAAGTGAAACGGCACCCGCCGTTTTGGAGCAAGCAGGCGTTCCCACCGCCATCATCACCGACCATCCCGAAACCCCGGAGAAGTTTCTTCTTCTCTGCGCCGAGACCGCCGTGCGTGCAGGCCTTGAGGCTGATAAAGCACTTCGTGCTGTCACCAAAACTCCGGCGGAGATTTGCGGTCTTTCCGACCGTGTTGGTTCTCTCAAAGCCGGAAAGGATGCGGATTTTATCGTCTGGCAGGGGACACCCCTCACAACGGCCGCAGTGCCGAACATGGTCTTTTGCAACGGAGAGCCTGTCGTTGCTTTAAAGGAACTTCCATAAAACACCGGCAGGGAGGACATATTCTTATAACGGCATATAAGAATATGTCCTCCCTGCCGGATTTTTATTTTTTTCTATATGCCTTGGGTGGCAACCCGGTGCGGGCTTTAAAAAAGTTAGAAAAATAGTGTGGATTAAAGAACCCTAAATATTCAGAAATTTCACTGATACTCATTGAGGTATTTAGAAGCAGTGCTTTTGCGGTATTCAATTTTTTCTCAAGCAAATATTGATAAGGTGTAGTCCCGTACTCCGCTTTAAATTGTCGTATCAGATATGATTTTGAGCAGTAGAATTCCTTCAGGATTTCATCAAATGTAATCGTATATTCCGCTAAAGTATCCAGCTTATTTTTTAATAACCTTGCATGGTTTTTTGGAATAGATGTCTCTCTGCTATAAATATGAGAAGAAATGGTCTGGACAATTTTCAAAAAATCCAAAGCACATTCATCAAAGATATAGCCGTCACTGTCCTCTTGATGATTCTTGGATGCGTGGTGCAAAAAAAGTGTAAAGAGATTTTGTACATCCATATTTTCAATATGATACACGCTATCCAGTCGATAAGCCTTCAAGGTATTCTCCACAAAGTCACCGCAAACATTGAACCATATTTTTTCCCACGGATCCTGGGCATCTGAATAGTAAAAATGATTCTTATGCGCCGGCAGGATATAAACATCCCCCTTTGATGCCATAAAATGTTCCTCATCGATTTGGACATAGCCGCGGCCCTTTACAATGTATTCCATGCAGCACACAGAGGAGTCGGGACGATTGATTTTATAGGTTCCGTCGCAGTAGGAGGTACCACATATTATGATACGAAACGGCATAGCTTCTTCTTTTTCGGAAAAATAAATAATATCCTCATGCATATCAATTTTTTATACCTTTCTGCACATGTTTTTTATTTACACAGACATTATATCACGATATATTATAAATACAAGTATTTTTTGAAAGGATGAATGCTATGTTATACTGGCAGGAACATCCCAATCCCCAATGGGAGCGGGAGCATTGGAAAAATCTTAACGGAGAATGGGAATTTGATTTTGACTTTGGCGCCTCGGCACGA
>CATVQN010000058.1 GCA_958346135.1 uncultured Eubacteriales bacterium
CAGTGAGCGGGAATCCACCAGTGTGTGATCTCCCATATCGCGCAGCACAGCAAGAAACCCGATGAAGTGCGGGACAAGATCATAAAGCTCATGGGAGATCAGCCCAGGGTGGAGCTTTTTGCCAGGCAGCAGACCCCCGGCTGGGATGTATGGGGCAATGAAGTGGATTGCAGTATTACAATGCCGCAAAACGGATAAAAAAGATTCTCGCAGATCGGAGGTGACAACGAAATGCCTTATGTACCCGTACCCAAAGACTTAACCAAAGTCAAGACCAAAGTAGCCGCTGGCCTGACAAAGCGCCAGCTTATTTGTTTCAGTCTGGCCGCGCTGGTGGGGCTGCCGGTATATTTCCTTACCCGCGGCGCCATCGGCAATTCGGCGGCGGTGCTCCTTATGATCGGCCTGATGATGCCCTTTTTCTTCTTTGCCATGTATGAGAAGGACGGGCAGCCGGCGGAAAAGCTGTTAAGGAACCGGCTCCGCTATAAGCTCTGGCCGAAGGACCGCCCTTACCGGACAGAAAACTTCTACAAATCCATATCCAAAAAGGAGGTATCACAGATTGCCAAAAACCAGACAGCAGGAGGCGCAGGAAAAACGTCTGCAAAGAAACGTAAAGCAGGCAAAAAAGACCCGCACCGAAGCAAGAAAGGCAGGAAGTAAAACTGCCTCTCCTGCCGGGCCGAAGAAAAAGCCCGGCTTTTTTTCCGGGCTGAAAGCGGACGCCCCGCAGACGGTCCAGCAGAGTATTCCCTATAAGGAAATGTACCGGGACGGTATCTGCCGTGTGAGCGGCAATTATTACACCAAGACGGTGCAGTTCTTTGATATTAACTACCAGCTCGCGCAGGCGGACGACAAGGCGCAGATTTTTGAGGGCTACTGCGATTTTCTCAATTACTTTGACGCCTCGATCCATGTGCAGCTCACCTTCATCAACCAGCGGGCCAATATGCAGGACTTTGTTCACAGCATAGAGATTCCTGCCCGTGGCGACGAGTACGACGGAATCCGCAGGGAGTACGCGGATATGTTAAAGAACCAGCTCCAAAAGGGCAACAACGGCCTTACCAAGCGGAAATACATCACCTTCGGGATTGAAGCGGAGGACCTTCGCACGGCGAAAATGCGTCTGGAACGGATCGAAACGGACGTGCTGGGGAACTTCAAAGCCCTGGGCGTGCAGGCAAGGCCCTTAAACGGGCTGGAACGTCTGGAGCTTCTGCACAGCCAGCTCCACCCGGACGGCCAGGAGAAACTTCATTTTAACTGGTCGGATTTGCCGAAAACCGGGCTCTCCACAAAGGACTATATCGCCCCTTCCGGTCTCTCCTTCTCCCAGGACGGCAAGACCTTCCGGGTGGGCGACCATTCCGGCGCGGTGTCCTTCTTGCAGATTTTGGCCCCGGAGCTGACGGATCGGCTGCTGGCGGAACTGCTTGACCTGGATGACGCCGTGACAATCAACCTGCATATCCAGTCTATCGACCAGGCCCAGGCGATCAAGAACATCAAACGCAAGATGTCTGATTTGCAGAAGATGACGATTGAGGAACAGAAGAAAGCGGTCCGCTCCGGCTATGACATGGACATCATACCTACCGACCTTGCCACTTATGGGGAAGAAGCGAAAAATCTCCTGCAGGATTTGCAGAGCCGGAATGAAAGGATGTTCCTTGTGACGGTTCTGGTGGAGAATATCGCCCCGAAGCGCAAAAAGCTGTTTACGGATATTTTTTCCGCTTCCGGTGTGGCGCAGAAATACAACTGTGCCCTGAAACGCCTGGACTTCCAGCAGGAGCAGGGCCTTATGTCCTCTCTATGCCTGGGGCAGAACCAGATCGAGATCGAGCGGGGTCTTACCACCAGCAGCACGGCCATTTTCGTGCCGTTTACCACCTGCGAGCTGTTTCAGGAGGGCGAGGCTTTGTATTACGGTCTCAATGCCCTTAGCAACAACCTGATTATGGCGAACCGCAAGAACCTGAAAAACCCCAACGGCCTGTTCCTGGGTACGCCCGGCAGTGGCAAATCTTTCTCTGCCAAGCGTGAGATCGTCAATGTGTTCCTTCTGACGGAGGACGACATTATCATAGCAGACCCGGAAAATGAGTACGGGCCTTTGGTAAAGCAGTTTGGAGCTCAGGGGCAGGTCATTGACATTTCCCCTAACTCCACTAACTACATCAATCCGATGGATATAAACCTGGACTATTCGGATGATGAAAACCCGATCACCCTGAAAAGTGATTTTATCCTGTCTCTGTGTGACCTTATCATCGGCGGCAAGGAGGGGCTTTCCCCTATTGAAAAGACGATCATTGACCGCTGCACAAGGCTTGTGTACCGGGACTATTTGCAGGACCCGCGCCCGGAAAACATGCCAATCCTGGGGGATTTGTACGACCTCCTTCGCAAACAGAGCGAACCGGAGGCGCAGAATATCGCCACGGCGCTGGAAATCTACGTCAATGGTTCCTTGAATGTGTTTAACCACCGTTCCAATATCCAGATGGATCACCACCGGGTACTGTGCTTCCAGTTGAAGTCATTGGGAAAGGCCCTGAAAGAGATCGGCCTTCTTATCATGCAGGACGCGGTCTGGAACCGTGTTACGGCCAACCGCTCCAAGCATAAGACGACCTGGTTCTATATCGACGAATTCCACCTCCTGCTGAAAGGACAGACCGGAAGTTTCAGTGTAGAGATATGGAAACGGTTCAGAAAATGGGGCGGGATTCCCAGCGGTTTAACGCAGAATGTGAAGGACCTGCTGGCTTCCAGGGAGATCGAGAACATCTTTGAGAACTCGGATTTTATCTACATGCTCAACCAGGCCCAGGGAGACCGGCAGATTTTGGCGAAGCAGTTAGGCATTTCGCCCCACCAGCTTTCCTATGTGACCCATTCCGGCCCCGGCGAGGGTCTTTTGTTTTTCGGCAATGTGATTATTCCTTTCGTCGATCACTTCCCGAAGGACACCCTTCTGTATTCGGTCCTTACCACAAGGCCGGATGAAGTGGCAGGCGCATGAGCGCCGGCAGACCAGCAACGATAATTCAGACTGGAGGTGATGGATATGTCCCGTGATAAAGAGTTCAGACGGCCCAAAGACGCGGTGCGGCAGCCGGCGGGAAAAACAGAAACCGACGTCCGGACCGGCGAGATGCGCGGGCAGGATTTTGATCTGCGCCGGGCCCGTGACGCTCCTGTGCAGGAAGATAACCGCCATAGAGGGTGGAACCTGTATCAAGGGGCTTCGGAGGACGGCGCAGTTCCAGCAACGGATTCCAATACGTATGCTGCTGCTTCCCGGCAGCCAGTGGATGAAATGGCGGCTTATGAATCTGCGGACTATGGAACACATGCGGAGGCTTTTTCCCGGCAGTCGTCCGGGGATTCTGACAGCTTCATTCAGGACAGCCGCAGCGTTCCGCAGCAAAACGGGCCGGATTTTTCCGGGCGTGACAGCTTCCGCGAAAGCAGGCAGCAGGATTCCAGGCACAGTGATTCCGGCAGGCTCCAGCGCCGGGATGCAGACTTTTCCCGGCGCGGCGGCCAGGAGTTGCCCGGTTCCGGCAGTTCGGAGGCTTCCGCTGCTTCGGAGGCCGGCAGCACAAATGCCGGGGAAACATCGGGCAGACGCCGGATGCACCAGCATGGCAACAAGTACCAGCAGCGTTTCCAGGAGGCGGCAAAAGCCGAGGAACCCCAGGAGAAACAGCCGGGTTCAGCCGAGGGAGAACCGAAACGGCCTTCCAAGCTGGAATTTACCGCTGACGAGCTGCCACCGGAGGCGGCGGATAAAAAGCTGACCCAGGCGAGGCGCAGGGCCGAGCGTGTGGAAAAGAAGCTGGAGGACGCCGAGGCGCGTCTGCCTTCCCGGAAAAAACTGCGGATGGAGACGGCTTCCGACCCGGAGACCGGCAAAGCAAAAAAACGGCTGAAATTTGAGCAGGAAGTAAAATCCCAGCGGGCGCATGTAAAGGGCTCCCTTCCCATGCGCCCGGTAAAGGCGGCAGCGAATACGGCTGTCGGCTACGCCCATAAGAAAATCTACCAGGCGGAGGAAGAAAATGTCGGCGTGAAAGCCGCCCACCGCACCGAGCTTGTGGGTGAGGCCTGGGCGCGCACCCTGTACCACCGCCATAAAACAGCGCCATACCGCCGGGTGACAAAGTTACAGCAGAAATCAGCGAGGGCTAACGCGAAGCTTGCCTACCGGCAGACCCTTTCGGAACACCCGGAGCTAAAGAAAAATTTCCTTGCCCGGATGTGGCAGAAGCAAAAGCTGAAACGGCAGTATGCCAAAGCCGCAAGGGAGGCACAGAAAACCGGAAAGCGGGCAAAGAACGCAGCCGTTACAACGGAAAAGATCGCTGCTTCGGTGGTAAACACCGTCAAGCGTCACCCGGTTATCTGCAGCATTCTCGTCCTTCTGCTTTTGGTGGTATTTCTCATTTCTTCGCTGTTTTCCTCGTTTTCCAATATCGGGACCGGGGGCCTGGGAAGTATCGCCGCCTCTACCTATCTGGCGGAGGACCAGGACATCAACAACGCGGAGCTTATCTATACCGAGTGGGAAACAGACCTGCAAATGGAAATAGACCGTGTGGAGACAGACCGGCCCGGTTATGACGAGTACCGCTATAACATCGGCGCAATCGAGCATGACCCCTATATCCTGATGGGCTATCTCACTTCTGCCTATCAGAATTTCACCTATGAGCAGATCGAGGGCGTCCTGCGGCAGCTTTTTAATGAGCAGTATTCCCTTACCTTTACGGAGGAAACGGAAATCCGCTACCGGACAGAGACCCATGTTGACCCGGAGACCGGCGAGGAAACCGAGGAAGAAGTACCGTATGAGTGGCACATTCTGAATGTAAAGCTCACGGCCACGCCTCTTGCAAACCTGGTGGTGCAGCGCATGAGCACCGAGCAGAAAGAAATCTGTGAGATTCTATTGCAGACCAAGGGCAACCGGCAGTATGTGAAAAATGTCTTTGGGATAAACTGGCTGCCCTATGTCACCAGCTACTACGGCTACCGGGTACACCCCATCAGCGGGGAAAAGAACTACCATACCGGCGTTGACATCGGCATGGCCCAGGGCACGGAAATCTTAGCCGGCCATGACGGTACGGTTACGCTGGCAGGAAACGCGGGCGGCTACGGCCTGTGTGTCGCCATTGAAGGCGAGGCTTACGAGGGGCATACCCTTACCACGAAATACGGCCACTGTTCACAGCTTCTTGTGTCCGTGGGCCAGGAAGTAAAGGCCGGGGATGTAATCGCGAAGGTCGGCAGCACCGGCAATTCCACCGGGCCGCACCTGCACCTGGAGGTATTGGTGGACGGGCAGTATTTGAATCCGCTGTATTTTGCAGATACCGGTGACACCGGCAGTACCGGGCTGCCAGCCATTGGCGCAGGCGGAGGCGGCAGCTACTTTGATTACGATATTCCGCCGGAGGCCCTTGCGGATGAACAGTTCGCGGCCATGATCGCGGAGGCGGAGAAATACTTAGGCTATCCGTATGTGTGGGGCGGCGCAAGCCCTTCCACTTCCTTTGACTGTTCAGGCTTCGTTTCCTGGGTAGTCAACCATACCGGCTGGAACTTCGGGCGGCTTACCGCGGACGGGCTTTTAGGCGTGTGTACGCCTGTATCGAGTGCGGACGCAAGACCCGGCGACCTGATTTTCTTCCAGGGGACCTATAACACCAGCGGCGCAAGCCATGTGGGAATCTATGTGGGTAACGGAATGATGATCCACTGCGGGGACCCGATCTCTTACGCAAATATCAATACAAGTTACTGGCAGCAGCATTTTTACACCTTTGCGCGGCTGCCTTAACAGAATGGAGGTAACAACTTGAACCCTAAAATTGAAAAACTGGCAAAAGACATTGAAAAGACCAAGGCGAAGATCGCGGAGCAGCAGGCCAGGCTCCAGGATTTGGAGAAACAGAAAACGGAGCTGGAGAACACCGACTTTGTGGCGGTGGCCCGCAGCTACCACCTGACGCCCCAGGAACTGGCCGAATTCTTAAAAACGCGGCAGATGGCGTCCGCACAGGAGTCTTCGCCGCAGGAACAGGAGGAAGTGCATGAGGACTAAACGAATCTCTCTCCTTGTGGCGCTTGTCTTTCTCATAGGCGCCATGACCTTGCCCATGACGGCTTTTGCCGCCGGGGGCAAGGACACCACGCCGCCCACGCTTACGGCGGTGCTGGATGGGGAAACCGTAAAGATCGTAAGCAGCGACGACAATTCCGGCGTGGAGGCGGTCTATATCGACAAGACCCGTGTAAATTCCCTTGTGGACGGGAAAGCCTCTGTCGCGCTGAAGGATTATGCCGGCACAGATAAAAAAGTGAGCGTCTACGCGGTGGATTATGCCGGCAACCGTTCTGATGCCGTGCAATTTGACAACCCCTATTACAAGGAACCGGTGTCCACGGAAAAGCCGGCTGCCCCCACGCAGCCGAGCCAGAGCAGCACCCCGGCAACAAAACCGGTACAGACCCAGGCAGCTTCTTCCGGCAGCACGGGCACCCAAAGCAGCAGTTCCAATACGGGAACGGATTCGGGCGGCACAAGCTCCCAGGACGGCAGCTCCGGCAGTACAGGAAATTCCGGCACACCGGAGCCCACCACTTCCTCCGTCCCGGAGGGCGCTTTCACCCCGGAGGGGACCGGGACCGTGCTGGACAGCGCCACCGGCGAGGATGGGGATAAACAGTTTTACACCATTACCACCGAGGCCGGGAATGTGTTCTACCTTATCATTGACGGCAAGCGTGACGACAACAACGTTTACTTTCTGAATGGCGTCACC